>JBJTBK010000104.1:0-6821 GCA_046091245.1 Nevskiaceae bacterium
GTTCAGCCGGCGAACCAAGGCTTCGGTTTCGCGAACTGAGAGACCCTTTTCGAAACCAATTGACCCACTGCAACTTGCTGACGCTTTTGCGTCAAACCGAGCAAGGCACGGGCGTGGCCCATCTCGATCTGGCGACGATCAACCAGTTCGGCGACTTCGGTGGGCAGCTCGAGCAGGCGCAGCAGGTTGCTGACCGTGGCCCGGGAACGCCCGACGGCATCGGCGGCCTGCTGGTGGGTGATCTCGAATTCGCGGATCAGGCGATCGAGCGCGCGGGCCTCTTCGAGCGGATTGAGGTTCTCGCGCTGGATGTTTTCGATGAGCGCCATGGCGATGGCGTTCTCGTCCGCGACCCGGCGGACGATCGCCGGGATCTCAGCCAGACCCGCAAGCTGGGCGGCTCGCCAGCGACGCTCGCCGGCGATGATTTCGTAACGCGTGGGCCCCGCGCCCGGCGCGGCCCCCGGCATCTCGATCGGCCGTACGACGATCGGCTGGACGACACCCTGGGCACGAATCGAGTTCGCCAGATCCTCAAGCGTGTCCTGCCGCATATCGACGCGCGGTTGGTAACGCCCCCGCTGCAACACATCGAGCGGCAACCGACGCAATTCGTCGCCAGGCACCGTGCTCGGTGCAGGGTCGGTTGAGCCGCCGGCCGTTGCTGTCGCAGCAGGGCGAGCCGGCGCCATCTGCCCGAGCAAGGCATCAAGGCCGCGACCAAGACTGGGCTTCTTCTGGTTCATGCGCGCGATGATAGCGGAGTCGGGCCAACCACCGCGGCAGCGACCACACGCGGGCGGTTCTCCGGAACGCCAAGGAAGATCTCACGGAAGGCCACATAGCTCAGCGCACCGAAGAAGCAGTAGAGCACCGGCACGAAAGGCGGCAAAGCCAAGCCGAACAGCACCGGCAAGACCACGAACATCAGCGCGATGCCGAGCATCGGCAGCAGGTTGCGCATTTGTCCAGCGGCGCTCAGCCGCCAAGCGTCTCGGAACGGCAGACCCAGCAAGGTCATGCACGGAAACTGGAAAAACGAAGTGAGCCCCGGGATATTCAGTCCGAAATAGGTCAGGCCTAGCGCGAACGCCGAGTAGACGAACACCTGGCGCAGCGCGATGAACCCATCGGGAGAGAGCACCTCGACCGAGTTGCGCGCGGTGTAAAGCGCGTTCCACCAGGCCACGCCCGGACGTGCGAGCAGCAACACCCAGACGAGCGCGCCCGCCACCGTGATCAGGGCTGCAAACCCGAGCAACACCCTGGCATGGGCTCGCAGCACGGCCAAAATTTCACCCGGAGCGCTCCGCCCGCGCCAATCGATCTCGGCGGCAATCAGCATGCAGGCGAGCAGCGAGGTGACCGCCAGCACGCCCCCGAGCAGCGGCCAGCGATGTGCCACGAACATGGCGAGACACATGAGCAGGGACAAGCCCAGCCAGAACCCGGCGCCGCGCCACAGCAACTCGGTGGCCTGCCGCTGCCAGCGCCATAAGGCTCCGGGGGCAGCCGTTCGCGGTTCGAGGAGCACGCAATGCGCCCGCCGCGCTGCGGCTCAGGCGGTGGCGCGCGCGGCGGCCGCCACCTCTGCGGGCGGTCCCTCGGCTCGGCCGATCATCTCGCCGGCGAGCGCCAAGTAGGCGAGGGCACCGCGCGAATTGGCGTCGTAAAGAATCGCGGGCTTGCCGAACGAGGGCGCCTCGGCAAGGCGCACATTGCGTGGAATGATGGTGCGGAACACCTTGTCACCGAAGTACTCGGTGAGCTGACCACTGACTTCCGTGGCGAGGTTATTGCGCGGGTCGTACATCGTGCGCAGCACGCCCTCGATTTGCAGTGCCGGGTTCACCGCGGCACGGATCTGCTCGATGGTCGACATCAAGGCCGTGAGCCCCTCGAGCGCGTAGTACTCACACTGCATCGGCACAAGCACGCTGTCTGCCGCCACGAGGGCGTTCACCGTGAGCATGTTGAGCGAGGGTGGGCTGTCGATGAGGATGACGTCGAATTCCTCGCGCACCGGCTGCAACGCATTGCGCAAGCGCAACTCGCGCCCGACCGTCAACGACAGCAACTGCACTTCAGCGGCGGTGAGATCCTGATTCGCGGGCAGCAAGCTCATCGCGGGACTGTCGAGTTTGAGGACGGCCTCGCTAATGCTGCAGTCACCGACCAGCACGTCACCCACCGTGCGCTCGAGGGTGTTCTTCTCGACGCCGCAGCCCATGGTAGCGTTGCCCTGCGGGTCGAGATCGACGAGCAGCACGCGGCGACGCGTCATGGCAAGCGATGAGGCGAGATTGACGGCGGTAGTGGTTTTTCCGACGCCCCCCTTCTGGTTGGCGACGGCGATGACGCGGCTCATGGCGACAAGTCTAGCCGACCCGCTGCAGCATCACGACATGTCGTTCGCCGACGAGACCTGGAACCTGCAGGTCATGCTCGGCTTCGATCTGCCAGTGTGCAGGCAAGCCTTGCCGCTCCTCGGCCTGGCGCCGCCCCTTCATGGCGAGCAGCCGCGTGCCCGCAGCGCAGTGGCTCTCGGCGAGGCGCAGCAGCTCGGGTAACGGAGCACAGGCCCGTGCCACCACCGTATCAGACGGACCCTGCACTGCTGCGCCACCCCGAACTTCGGCACGCGCGTGGACAGCCTCTACGTTGCGCAAGCCGAGGGTGCGAACCGCATGAGCGACGAAACGGATCTTCTTGCCGTTCGAGTCGAGCAATACGAAGCGACGCTGCGGCGCGGCAATGGCCCGCGGTAATCCGGGGAATCCGGCACCGGTGCCGATGTCGAGCACGCGCTCGCCCTTCAGGAACGGCAGGATCGACAGGCTATCGAGCAGATGATGCGTCAGCATCTCGCGTCGTTCGGTGATCGCCGTCAGATTGAAACTGCGGTTCCAGTGCGCGAGATCATCGAGCAACCGGCACAGTGCCGCCGCCTGCGTGGCGTCGAGTTCGACGCCGAGCCGCTGCGCGTCGCGAATCAGGTCCGAAGCTTCGCTCACGCGCGCGGCGGCTCAGCCGATCTTCACGACCGTACGGCCGGTCACCGTGCCCTGCAGATACGCAGCAAAAGCACTCGGCAACTCGTCGAAACCGATGGTGCGCGTGGCAATCGCATCGAGGTGACGGGGCTTCAGATCAGTGGCGATACGCTGCCACACCACGAGCCGCAGCTCCCGCAGAGTGGCGGACGAGTTGATGCCGAGCAGATTTACGCCACGGAGGATGAACGGCATGACGGTGGTCTTGAGTTCTGCGCCACCGGCCAGCCCGATGCTGGCAATGTTGCCCCAGTTGTCCACGGTGCGCGTCAACCAGGTCAGCGTCTCACCACCCACGTTATCGATGGCGCCAGCGAAGCGCGCCGCCTCGAGAGGCCGTTTGCCATAGTCGATATCCGCGCGCAGCAGCACTTGTGCGGCACCGAGCGACTTGAGGTAGTCGATCGATTCAGCCTTGCCGCTCACCGCAATGACTTCATAGCCGCGCCCGGCCAGCATATCGATGGCTACGCTGCCGACACCACCCGTGGCACCCGTGACCACGATCGGGCCGCGCGACGGGGTCTGCCCGTTGTGCTCCATGCGATGGATCGCGAGGGCCGCGGTGAATCCCGCGGTGCCGAGCGTCATGGCTTTGAACGCATCGAGACCGGGCGGCATCGGAATGACCCAGTCGCCTTTCAACCGCGCGTACTCGGCGTATCCGCCGTCGTGAACTTCAGACAGACCACAACCGGTGACTAGCACGTGATCGCCGGGGCGATAACGCGCATCGCTGGAGCTGTCCACCACGCCGGCCAAATCGATGCCACCGACCAACGGGTACTTGCGCAGAATCTTGCCAGCACCGGTCGCAGCGAGCGCGTCTTTGTAGTTGATGTCCGAGTACAGCACGCGCACGACGACCTCACCCGGCGAGAGATCATCGAGCATGAGTTGCTCGAATCGCGCAACGATCTGCTTGTCGATCTCGTGGATGCGAAACGCCTTGAAACTCCCGCTCATGATTTCCTCCGCGACAACCAGACGAGCAACCCATCGGTGTTGAGGATGACGTCATTCTCGAGCAGCGCATCCACCTCCGCGCCGCTGAGGCTGCAGCCGTGGCGACGCACTTCCTCACGCAGGAACGCACCGAGGTCGCTGCGAATCGCCTGCCGAGCAGACTCGGCATCGAGCGCCGCATGGCTGCGCGCAATGCGCACGTACTCGCCAATCTGTCGCTCGAGGTCGGCGCCAATCCGCTCAAGGTCGCGCACCTCGCCATAGTGCGTGAAATACGCGGCCTGCGGCTGCAACGCCAGAATGCGTCGGATCGAATCGATGAGCTGATCGGGATCGAATTGCGTTGGCGTCGTCGTCGGCAACGCAAGAGCCCGGCCGTCGACGTCAAACTCTCGGTAAGAGAGACCGAAGGTGTCACCCGTGAAAACACCGCGCGCGTGATGATCAAAAATTGCCTGATGGTGCAGCGCGTGGCCCGGAGTGTGCAGGATTTCAAGCGCGCGCCCGGCGAGCGAGAAGCGCTGACCCGGTGTGGACGCCACGACTCGAGTCGCATCGATCGGCAGGATCTCGCCATAGAGACGTGCGTACGCTTCTGCGCCGTAAACGGCAATCGACGCTTCGATGAGCTTGCCTGGGTCGATCATGTGTGGTGCACCGCGCGGATGCAGCACGGCCTGTGCATTTGGCAACGCCTGCATCAACTGACCGGCGCCACCGGCATGATCGAGGTGTACGTGGGTGAGAAACACGAAGTCCACAGCCGTCGGCGACAACGCGAGCTCATCGAGAGCCGCAAGCAGCAGCGGCACGGAGTACGACACACCCGTATCAACGAAAGCCGCGCGACCCTCGTGCACGATCAGGTGCGAAGCGTCAAACACCGGCCGTACGTAACCGGTGTCGATGGCGTGAATGCCGTGCGCGTAGTGGATCATTTGCCGAGTACGTCCTTCCATTTTTCTTCGAACGCCCACACGTCCTCGAAACCGACCATACGGCAGAAATCGTCGAAGCCGAACAACGGTACTTCGGGCGAAACGCTGGTGCCCGTCGCTTTGAGGTTCAGCATCGCACGCTCGATGGCCGCGCTCGCCGAGAGCGCGGCCATGGCGGGCCAAATGGCCAAGCGATAGCCGAACGAGGCCAACTCCTTGGCGGGTCGAATAGGCGTCTTACCGCCGTCGGACATGTTCGCCATCATCGGCGCCCGAATCAGCGCACACGCTCGCCGCATTTCCTCCTCGGACTGCAGCGACTCGACGAACACCAGATCCGCGCCCGCCTCGGCATACGCAGCACCACGGCGCACGGCTTCCTCGAAGCCGAGACCCGTACGCGCATCGGTGCGGGCGATGACGAGAAAATTTGGGTCCTTGCGCGCATCGACGGCAACGCGCACCTTGGCCACCATATCTTCGAGCGGAATCACGCGTCGATACGGCGTGTGACCACATTTCTTCGGGAACTCCTGGTCCTCGATCTGGATGGCGCTGACACCCGCACGCTCGTAACCGCGCACGGTGTGCTGGACGTTGAGCAACCCACCGAAGCCCGTGTCGGCATCGGCGATCACCGGGGCCGAGGACTTCTCTACGACTTTGGCAATGCGCGAGAGCATGTCCGTGTAAGTGGCAAGGCCCGCATCGGGGATGCCGAGGTGCGAGGCCGTCAGCCAGAACCCCGACGCATACACCGCATCGAAGCCGACTCGCTCGGCCAACATCGCTGAGATCATGTCGAAGACACCGGGTGCGACGATGAACTCGCCGGCATCGAGTTTGCGTTTCAGACGAGGGTCGGCCATCACGGGCTCCAGATCAGGATTGGAGACAATTGCAAGGTCGGGCAACATAGCAGACATGACTTACCGATACACCGCTCGCACCCTGCTTTCCCTGCTCGTAACCAGCCTTGTACTGCTCGACGCAGTCCCGGCAACCGCCCAAGGCGCCGCCCCGCCGCGCAGCGAACTCGGTGCACTAGTACTTGATGGCGTGCCCGCCCCTTCGGCTCGCGTCGGCGGTACGCTGGACGCTTGGCTCGCCGGCCGCAGCGCGAGCTTTCAGGACTTCCTCGCCGACGGCAGTGTGCTGATCAGCACGCGCTTCGGTGATGTAGCGCAAATTCACCGCGTCGCCGCACCCGGCGCTGACCGTGAGCAGCTGACCTTCGAGGCCGAGCCCGCCACGAGTGCGCGCGCCCAACCGGACGCGCGTCCCGGCGCCTTCGTCTTCGCCCGTGACCGCGGTGGCAACGAAAACGCGCAGTTGTACGTGTACTCGCTTAGCGACCGCGGCCAACGACGGCTCACCGACGGCGTATCACGTCATGGCGGTGCGCTTTGGTCACGCGATGGCAAGCGACTCGCGTTCCACGGCAACGCGCGCAACGGCACGCAGCAGGACATCTACATCAGCGATCTCGGCGGCAACGCTGCGCCGCGTCTCGTCATTGCATCACAAGGCCAGACGTGGTCACCCGCTGACTGGTCACCCGATAATCAAAGATTGCTACTGGTCAATTACATCTCGGTCACCGACGCGGAACTGTACGTGGCGGAAGTTTCCACCGGCGCGATCCGCAAAATAGCGCTGCCGCAAACCGGCCTCGGCGGTGCGAAGTTCTCGGCCGATGGCCGCGGCGTGTTTTTCACAGCGGACCTCGGCGGCGAATTCCAGCAGTTGCGCTACGTCGATGTGGAGGATGGCAGCGTGCGTACGCTGAGCGCCGAACTCGTGTGGGACATAGTCGATTTCGTAGTTGGCCCTGTCGTTCTCTATGTCGCTTTTGTCGCCTTTG
>JBJTBK010000105.1:0-2401 GCA_046091245.1 Nevskiaceae bacterium
ATCTGCAAAGATTTCGGCAAGAGCGGGCCGGACTTCGCCAGGCCTGCTCGGCCCCGATACGCCTTGCTCCAACTGCGGATACGCCCGAAAGCCATGCCCCGCACCCACCCACACGCCTTTCACAGCAGGCAATGCCACAGCAGCAGGTGGGCACACGGCCTCGTGCCCGAGCAGCTCCGGCAGACCGTTCGCGCCGCGCGCAAAGGCCGCCACGTACACCTCGCTCATCCGCGCATCGTTGCAGACGAGCACATGCGTCGCCGCCGGCGCACGCTGCAGCGCCTGCAACGCAGACGCGCGCAGTGTTGAGACCGCAAGCACCGGCAGTCCCGCACCAAACGCAAGCCCCTGAGTCACGGCCGCTGCCAAGCGCAAGCCCGTGAAGCTGCCCGGCCCGCGAGCAAAAGCAATGGCGCCGAGGGCACTCAAACTCAGCCCCGCTTCCTCCAGCAGGCTCTCGATCATCGGCAGGATGAGCTCCGCATGGCCCCGCGGCGCCTCGGCCGAGCGCGTCAGCACACGCTCGGCCTCACCCGGCACGCTCACGCCGAGCGCCGCCGAGCAAGCTTCAGTCGAGGTATCGAGTGCTAGCACATGCATGTCGTGAGGTCGTCCCTACCGTCAGCGCAAACGTCGCAGGAAGCGCAGCGCCTCCTCGAGTGACTGCGTCGCCGGCATGGGGGGCAGACTCGCACGAAACACGCGGCCATAACTCTTGCCGAGCAGACGCGGATCACAGATCACGATCATGCCACGGTCGGTCTCGCTGCGGATGAGCCGGCCCACCCCCTGCTTGAGTGCGAGCACCGCCTCGGGCAACTGACACTCGCGAAACGCATTACCGCCCTGGCGCTGCAGGTACTCGATGCGCGCTTTGGTGAGCGAATCGTCGGGTGAAGCAAAGGGCAACTTCTCGATGATCACGAGGCGCAGCGCCTCGCCCTTCACGTCCACCCCCTCCCAGAAACTCGCCGTACCGAGGAGCACCGCATTGCCGTGCTCACGAAACTCACGCAGCAAACGCTCGCGCGGGCCCTCGCCCTGCACGAGGATCGGTACCTCCGCCGCGCCATCCCAGCGCGCGCGCAACTCGGCGGCGCCCTGCGCGAGAGCGCGGTGACTGGTGAAGAGGATGAACGCGCCCCCGCCCGACACCTCAAGCAGCGGCAAACTCGCGCCGATGACCGCCGGCACGAAGGCGGGGCTCGAGGGCTCCGGCATCGAAGCCGGCAGGTACAGCATCGCCTGCTGCTCGAAATCGAAGGGGCTCGCAATGCGCAGGCTTCTCGCTTGCTCGAGACCCAGCCGCGAGGCGAAGTGACTGAAATCATCACTCTCGCCCGAAGGCACCGAGAGCGTGGCCGAGGTGAAGATCCACGCCGCCGGACGCGCCTCGATCAAACCCCGAAAGCGCGCCGCGATGTCAAAGGGCAGCAACCCCAAAGAATAGCCGCGACCGGTGAACTCCACCGTACGCGCACCCTCATCATCGCCGCAGAGCGTGATGCGCTCGAAGGCACTGGCGAGTTCCGTAGCGCGCGTGGCCACCTGCGCAACCGCAGGCTCGCGCGAGGCATCGGCGAGCGTGGTCGCGTAATCGCGCAGCGCGCCTACTACGGCAAGTTGTGCAGACTCGAGATCCGCGGAGAGCTCTTCCCAGCGCAGCCGCGCCCCCGGCCGCGCGCTGCCCGCGAGTGTCGCAAGTACCGCCGATACTGCGGCTTCCACCGCCCGACCCGCGTTACCGATCTCCGCGAGCGAGCCGCCTGCGCGCAGCAACGCCGCGCGCCCTTCGGCGAGTGCCGTTTCGACCTGCCGACTACTGACCGACACGCCAAAGAATTGCGTGGCGAGATCGGGCAACTGGTGCGCCTCATCGAGAATCACGGCATCGGCCGTACCGAGCAGATCCCCGAAGCCGTCTTCTTTCAGTGCGAGATCCGCGAGCAGCAAGTGATGATTGACGATCACGAGATCCGCGCCCTGTGCCTCGCGCCGCGCCGCCACCACATGACAGCTGCCGTAGTCGCTGCAGCGCTGGCCGAGACAGTTCTCGCGCGTGGAGGTGATCTTGGGCCACAGCGCCTGCCCCTCGGTGAGACCCGGCACCTCGGCCAGATCCCCCGTGCTCGTCGTGGACGCCCAGGCCTCGATGCGCGCCAGCAGCGGGTCGCGCTTGACGATGCCCTCGAGCGCCCCCTGCGCCAGTTCGCGCTTCAATCGATACGTGCAGAGGTAGTTGGAGCGCCCCTTGAGGAGGGCCACCTTGGCAGGCGCGCCGAGGGCGCCTGCGACGAGCGGCACGTCTTTGGCAAACAACTGATCCTGCAGCGTGCGGGTACCAGTGGAGACCAACACGCGCGCGCCCGCGAGCAGCGCAGGCACCAAATAAGCAAAAGTT
>JBJTBK010000106.1:0-15002 GCA_046091245.1 Nevskiaceae bacterium
CCCGTGCGTGGCGTCTCCCCCCCCCTGCTGAGGTTCATCGCCTTCGCGCGCCGGCTCAACCTGGCCGCCATCCAGCTCGTGAGTTATCTCATGTCGCCGGTGCAATTGGCGCTGATCATTCCGTTCGTTCGCGCGGGTGAGTGGGTGATCGGCGCGCCGACTCAGCCGCTCACGGTGGAGGAAGGCATGCGCATTCTCGCCGATGGGGTATGGCAGGCCATCGTCATCCTGCGCGATGCCATCCTGCATGCCTCGATCGGTTGGTTACTGATCGGCCCACCGGTTGTTTATATACTCTACCGCTCGCTCATCCCGGTGCTCGAGCACACCGCGCAACGTCTGAAGGTCCAATCGCCTCCATGAGTCAGGAAGCCTCCCAATCTCTCTCGATGCGTCTGCTCGAGGCCGACCGTGTTCCCGACTGGTTGATCCGCAACCGCATTCGCGCGTTGCTGCAGCAGCGGCTGCGTGAGGAGGACAAGGGCGATCCGCAGTCCCAGCAGGAACATCTGATGGAGATGGTGCGTCGCCTGCGCGAGAGTCCGATTGCCATCCACACGGCCGCCGCCAACGAACAGCACTATGAGGTGCCGACCGCGTTCTACCTGCAGACACTCGGCAAACACCTCAAGTACTCGAGCTGCTACTACGACGACTTCGACATTAGCCGCGCCGCTGCCAATCTCGATGCCGCCGAGGCCCGCATGCTCGCCCTGACCTGCGAGCGCGCACGCCTGCGCGATGGTGACCGCATCCTGGAGCTAGGCTGCGGCTGGGGCTCACTATCTTTGTGGATGGCCGAGCATTTTCCGAATTCGCAGATCACCGCTGTATCAAACTCGCGCACGCAAAAACAATTCATTGACGCGCGCGCCGCCGAGCGCGGGCTCAAGAACCTGACCATTGTCACCTGCGACGTCAATCGTCTCGAGTTCGAAACCGGCACGCGCTTTGATCGAGCGGTATCGGTCGAGATGTTCGAGCACATGCGCAACTACGAAACGCTGCTCGGGCGCATCGCCGGCTGGCTGAATCCGGGTGGTACGTTGTTCGTACACATCTTCACGCATCATCGCTTTGCCTATACCTTCGAAGTGCGGGATGAATCGGACTGGATGGCGCGTTACTTCTTCACCGGCGGCATCATGCCGAGCGATGATCTGCTGCACTATTTCCAGAAGGACCTGTGTCTTGCGGATCACTGGCAAGTCGATGGTCGACACTACCAGCTGACCTCCGAAGCCTGGCTGCAAAAGATGGATGCGCGCCGGGAGGCGCTGATGCCCGTGCTGGCCGAAGCCTATGGGGCGCAGCACGCGCTGCGCTGGTGGGTGTACTGGCGCGTGTTCTTCATGAGCTGTGCGGAACTCTTTGGCTATCGAGGTGGACGCGAATGGCTGGTGTCCCACTATCTGTTCGAAAAGCGCTGACGATCGCGTTGTGGGTGCTCCCGCTTGCTGAGGCGGCAGCGCAAGCCCCTGTGGCATCGCAAGCCCCTACGGCAGCGCCTCAGCAACGCGCAACGCCGACAACCGCCGCAACGCCAGCCGATACACGGCTCGCCGATCAGGCCGCACTCAAACAAGCGCTCGAGCGCAATGAACTCAGTACTGCAGCGACGCTCGCAACGCAAATCCTGACGCGCAGCGAAGAGCGCTTCGGCAAGGACTCGCCCGAGCTCGTCAACCCCCTCACCAATCTCGGCACGGTGGCCTATCGCAGCGGGGACTTCATCGCTGCTGAAGCGGCATATCAGCGTGCGGTGCGTTTGATTGATGGCGCCCTGTCAGGCGCAGATCGGCGACTGGTGCGCCCCTTGCAGGGCTTGGGCGAAACCTGGCTTGCGGCCGGCAAACCAAACGAGGCCGCGATCGTTCTCAAGCGCGCGGTGGATCTGTCGCGCAATCTCGATGGTCTCTACAACCTCGAACAACTCGATCTCGTCGATGCGCTCATCGAAGCGCTTGAGGGCGCCGATCGACTGACCGAAGCCGAGCGGGAGCATCAATACGCGTTTCGGGTCGTCGAGACGGCGTACGGCAAGAAGGACCTTCGACTCGTCGAACCGCTCGATCGTTATGCGCGCTGGTACGAGTCGGTCGGTCGCTATGCTACCGCGCGTGGTTTGCATGCGCGGGCGCTCGCATTGGCCGAGGAGCTCTCGCCTACCCGATCCGTGCTCGGTGTGCCTGCGCTGCGCGGTCTCGCCCGAACCTGGCTGCTCGAAGCACTCTATGGTCCCGAGGTCGAACCCACGACCGTAGGCCCGGAAATGGGTGATGGCACAGAGTTGTTCGCGCCCAATGCCGGCGCCGGTCGTCTCAACAACGACGGCGAGCGAGCGCTGCGCTTCGCGCTCGCGATCCTCGATGCGCAAAAGCCGAGCGATCCTGCCTTGCGCAGCGAGACCCTCGTGCAGCTCGCTGATTGGCATCTGATCGCCGGCAACGGCAATCGAGCCAACGGCTTCTATGCTGAGGCATGGAAAGCCTTGGACACGAGCCCGGAGCAGCGCAAGTGGCTCGAGTCACCGAGGCTGCTGTTCTATCGCGCGCCCGCCACGGCCGCATCACGCCTACGCCCGAGCGACCCCACCGAGTACGTCGCTCGTGAAGTGCGTTTCCGTGTCCGCATAGGACGCGATGGCAAGGTCATCGAACCCACGGTCGAGTCATCGGACGCGCCCGACGCTACACAGAAATCGGCGGCGTTTGCGCTGGGCCGCGCGCGTTATGCGCCGCGACTCGACAACGGCGAGCCGACGGAGACCGAGGGCGTGCCGTTCCGCGAGACGATGCTGGTCAGGATTCCGAAGGAGAAACCGGCGGCGCCGGCGCCGGAAGTCCCGCACCCGGCGCGTTGAGCGGTGGCGTGCCGCCCCCCGTGGCAACACCGGGGCGCCAACGCGGATTGCTACGCCGTGAGTCGCGAATCGGCAAGGCTTCGATAGTGACTGCGGCCGCAAGCCGTGACTGCACCTCGGCGGGGTCAGCCACGAGCTTGGTTCCCGCTGATAATTCTTTGGCGAGCGGCAGTTCCGGGAACTGCGTGAGAAATCTGGCGGCCGCATCGCGCATGGCAGAACGCGTCGCCTCATCCATCGGCCCGCCCGAGCCGAATCCTTCTGCCAGCCCCGTGCCATAGCCCGTCAACGTCAGACTGTCGTAGCGCACACCATCGGGCGCCAGTACGTTGATGCGATAACGGATCGTGACGGCGACGTATTCGCCACCGGTCTCCTGCGCCGTCGCGAACGAATACTGCTCGATGCGCGGTTCGAAGATCGCCTGCAAGCCTTCGGCCTTGCGGGCAGCCTCGAGATCAGAGAATTCGCGAACATCACGGAACAAACTATCGAGCACTTCCCGCGCCACCGCCTGCTGTCCCTGCCCGAGGGCCACGCTCCAGACGACGCCGGCTCGCGTCTCCGAGTGCGCGTAGGCACTCTGATCAGCCGGCACGAGCAAACCTACCGTGGCTGGGATTTCCTGCACGAGCGCTTTGGGTAATACCGGCTTCGGCGCGATGGTCACGCCACCACAGCCGCTCACCAGCAATGCGACGCCCACTCCGGCTAGTTGCCACCGACGCATGTGATCACCCCTCCGATGTTCATGCTCATTGCGCAAGACTTGGTGTTGGTGAGACCGACGAACGTCCCATCGTTACGCTCGCACATCGCCCTCATTAGGGCGGAGAAACGAATGTTTGTAAATGGCGTCATGCCAGGCGCTTCAGGAAAGCCGACCGCGTGGATGCGTACCCGACGGCGACCCGAGGCATCGGGCCGGTTGATGCGATCGACGGCATCAAGCGCTCCCTGAATGCTCTCGCCAGTGAACTCGTCACCGAGCACGGAGATGCTGATCCGCTTGTCCGCCGACCAGTAATTGCGAATGGCCATCTCGATACCATCGGCCGGACTCGAGTCGCTGAAACTGCGCCAAGTGCGCATGCGCTGCACGATGTCAGTGCGCAGAGGCGCGGTGTCGGTGAGCCAGCGTCCGCGGGAGCCGGCAAACAGCTCCCGACCATTGTCATCGACGATCTGCAGGCCCTTCAGGCGCGGGTAGATATCGAGGATCTCGCGCATCACCTCGATCGCGGTTTCCCAATGACCACCCTGCATGCTGCCTGAGGTATCGATCAGAAAAATCACATAGTCACTGTCGACCGGAATACCGCCCACCGCCTGCGTCGTAATGCTGCGACGCGTCCGCGACGCTTGCACGAGACGCTTGTTTTGCTCTGAGAGTTCATCGAAGGCGGCTAACAACTCGGTCTCGAGGATGTTGCTGACAGCCGCCTCTTGGCGGGACGTATTGAACTGCCCGCGCAGACTGGACATTTCCCCGGCGGCTTTGGCTAGGTTTTGTCGCTCGCGCATGAGTTTATCTACCCGACCCTTGAGTTCGCGTTGCAGCACCTCGGAGTCGCCGCGAATCACGAACAATTCCTCTTGGAGTTTCTTCAACTGCATCTCGAGATCTTCGCGCGAGCGCTCAATGACGAGCGGCTGGCCGAACTCGGACAGCACGAGCAGCAGGATGATCGCGCCGAAACCGCAGCAGATTACATCGAGGAACGAGAGGCTGAAGACCTCGGTTTCGCGCCGCTTCAGTCTCACGGCCAAGCCCTCATGGCCAATCCGGCGAGGGCATCACGAATGCCCCCTTGGTCATGCGCGCCAGACCCCAGAACCGGTGCGGCGCGGGCACATCCCCCTTCATCGGCAGCAGAATCACATCGACCGGGATGTTGCGGTTGAGTCCACGCACCGCCTCATCGAACAAGCGCGCCCGGGCTGCCGCATCCACATACTTGCGCAGCGCCGGTGCTGTGGCGCCCTGCGTGGGCAGCCCGTCCGTGATGAGGATCACCTGGTCAGGCGGTTGCTGCATGGTGCGGATTGCGGCGAACGCGTTGATCAGACTCGTACCACCCTCAGGCGAGAGCCCCGCAAGGCGGTCTAGCACCTGATCGCGCTTGGCCTGATCTTTGGCAGGCAACCATTGCCCCTCAGTCCCCGTCAACAACGGGGCCGCTGCAGTGTTGAAGCCGTACACCTGGTACTGCGAGTTCTCCGGAATCTCGGCAATCACCCAGGCACCGATATCGCTGGCCCGACGCCACTTCGAGGCGGCGCGCTTGCTGGCCTCAGGCGAGTTGCGCAACCGGATGATATTGACGAGATCCTCATCAAGCATGCTGGCCGAACGATCAACCAAAACCAGAATACGCCGCCCTTTCAGGGTGAGCCCGGTGATGTAGCGACGACTGGCCACCGACTTGCCAGCACCGACTCGCTCGGCACGCGGCGTTTCGACCTTGGCGCCCGCCTCGAGTCGGCGTGTGCTTTCCTGCAGTGCACGCACCTCTGCCTTGAGCTTCTCGACACGTTCACGCTTGGCGAGCGTTTCGGAGTCGTAGATGAAACTCTCTTCACGCTTGCGCTGCAGCTCCTCGATGAGCTGCGTCGCACGCGAAGACGCCGAGACCGTCTCGCTTTCGGTCAGCTGCAGGGTGTTGCGCAGGCGAACGAGGTTACGCGCGCCGGTGAGCACTTCATCCTCGAGCTTGGAGACCTGCGCTGCCAGATCCTCCGCCTTGCGAGTGCGCTCGATGCCGCTCTGCGCACTGATGATGGTGTAGAACAGAATGACGGCACCGAAGCCGCAGCAGATCACATCGAGAAACGAGAGGCTGAAAACCTCAACCTTGCGGCGAGCCATCCGCCTCTCCCACCGCAACGAAACCGAACTCGATGCCGGGGTCCCCGAGCCGCATGCGATCTCCCGCCAGCACGTTGACGCGACCGGGCACGCGTTGATCATTGAGCCATGTGCCGTAGCGGCTGTGGTCCTGCAGCGTCACTCCACGCTCATCACGCAGCAGCGAGCAATGCAATCGCGATACACCAGCAACGCCTTCGCCGACGCGTACGCCCGCACCGTCGACCTCACGCCCCACCTCGATGCGTCGACCACGAGGCAAGCTCACCACACGCCCCTCCCAGAGCAAATGAGTCGGGCTCTGCGCAGCGCTCGGCTCGAGCGAGCGGGGTAGCTCCTCCGGCGTCTCGAGCGGCTTGCTCCACAGGGTGTGACCCCGCTGCAAGGTGACACTGCCATCGGCCGCCGCTGCCGCGTGCTGCAGTGACGCAGCGCGCGCTGCGAGCCCCTGACTCACAGTGAGTACGCGACACCCGCGCAACTCCGCGAGCTTCAGCCGAAGCCCGGGCAGCTCGAGTAACGAGCGGTCGAGGACGATGTCGACCGCACCGCTCGGACGCAACTCCTGCAGAACCGCGAGCAGATCGCGATACATGGCTTGAGCACGTTGCGCAAACTGCTCGGCCGCCAACTCAATACGGCGAGATTCACCCGCTGCCGGTAGCTCAAGCGTGGCAGTGCCCGTGGCGGAGGCACTCGCCCAGGCCTGCGGCAACAGATCAAATAACTGCTGCTCGGACGCCGCATCGTGCAACGGATCAAAGCGCGTACGCAGCACCATCGCCTCACTCGCCAATTGCAGCCAAACCTGCTGCAATGCGGCCGCACCAGAACCCCGGCGCACCGCTACCGCGCGCGTGCGAGCCTCACCCGCCTCGACGGCCACTCGCGCAGCCGCCACGTGTTGTTGACCCAGTTGCAACACCAGTGTGGTTCGGGGCATTGCCAACGCCGCGACGGTCAGCGAGGCGGCATCGTGAAAACCACCCACGCTCAGACCCTCAGCCTGCACCGCTCCGAGCAATGGGGCGAGCGCGGCGGTCGGCAACGAGGCCGGCACGGCCAATTGCACTGGACTAGTGCGATCCACATTCGCTGCGGCGAGTCGGTCCCGCAATTCAGCCCGAACGAGCTTCAGTGCCATGCTCGGCCGCGCGGGATCCACGGCAGCGAGCAGTGACCAATGATCTGTGCTCACGGCCCGCGGCGTACGGCGCGCGGTCGCTGTGGCGTCGGTGCCAAAACGACCCACATCAACAGGATCAGCATGGACGATCGACGGCCGCACCGAATGCAGCTCGCCGGCGATGGCGAGTGCCAGCGCCGCATCGTTCAAATGCAGACCCGCTGTGCTCATGAACGAGCCTGAAGGTTACGCACGATCTTTTGATCGAGCCAGGTTTCAGTGTCGAGTACACGCCGCTCCTGTGCCTGCTGCAATTGCTGCATCAGGAACATCAACAGGATCGACAACAACAGGGCGATCAACGTCGAGTTGAAGGCGACACCGAGGCCTTCGGTGACGCCGGAGATGTCTCCCGTCACGGCCTTATGAGCCTGCGACAAGGCATCGCCAATACCGCGCACCGTACCGATGAAGCCAATCGCCGGGATGGCCCAGGCGATGTAGCGCAGTAGCGCGAGATCCGAGTCGAGCCGGTCTGCCTCCGACTGACACACGCCATGCGCCACAGTAGAGGCGTCCTGCACATTTTTGGTGGCGCCGAAGCGCGCGAGAGCTGCGAGCAGCGCACGCGGCACCAACAAATTGCGCGTGTCCTCGGGCAGGCTCTCGAGTTGTCGCGCGTACTCGCGCGTATCCTCGGGCAAGATCTTCATGCCCTCGGGTAGACGCAGCAACTCCGCTTCAAGCACCTGTCGCTCGCGCCGCTGTTCGATGGCCTTGTAGCCGAGGATCGCGAGCGCCCACAGCATCAGGATGATCTCGGCCTCCTGCTCATAGTCTTTGATGACCACGTAGATCGAGCGCTGCTGCACATAGTTGGGATCTTTCAACATGCGCTCGCGATCAGCACGCATCGTAGCCTCGGCCACGGGGCGTACGTGCAGTACATACATCGCGTGGACAATGACCGTCGAGATCAGGAGCGCGACGATGGTGAACAGGAATTCATTGGGAAGTTTGCGTTTCATATATCGATAGGCAGGCTGATGTTGTTGTCGGCGGAGTCGCGGTATTCAGGCAGTTCGTCGTCGGACGTCTTCGGCGGCGCAGCGCGGCGCGTGACCTCCTCGGCCTCGTTGGTATCCGAGGGCGGTGCGGCGTCTTGCGCCACGGCGCGCAACATCGCGAGTGTCGCCCCCCAGCAGAGCAGCGCCCCGGTCGTCGTGATGAGAATCATGCGCCAGGTCCGGGCGCTGCCCGGACCCTTCCGTTCATTCCGCATAGCGAGCCACCCTGAAGCCGATTGTCTGCGAGGGCGCATCGCCCCCTTCACGCCATGCCGCGCGCAACTCGGCGAACGACGTGGTCTTGTAATGACTGCCCTTGATCACGAACCGTGTGCCGCTCGGCGGGCCGAGCGGATCGGTGCCACCGCCCGAGGCATCGAACGAGGCATAGGTATCATGCACCCATTCCGAGACGTTGCCCGTCATGTCGAAGATGCCGAGCATATTGGCAGCAAACTTGCCGGGCGGCGCCACGACTGGATAATCATCCGCCCAACCCTCGAGCACCTTCGGCATTTCGGCCGCGGCCTCACTACCGGCGAGATTGGCGAAACCTGCCGGTGGCGGCAAGGCATCGCCCCATTCATAGCGTCGCACGCGCTGTCCCGCGCCGGCATAGCGCGCGACGAACTCCCACTCCGCCTCGGTTGGCAGGCGATATCCAGCGGACACGGGCTGCTTCAGCATCCACTTGCCGTCCTTCTGCTCATACGCCACCGGCAAACCTTCTGTGCTCGACAACCAATTGCAGTACTGCACCGCATCAGCCCAGGACACACCGGTAACCGGTTGACCATCCAGATCGAGCGTGCGCTTGCCGATGAAACCGGAAGCATGCGCGGGGCGAAACCTGCGGAACTCGCCGTTGGTGACTTCACGCGTACCGAGATAGAAAGGTCTTGCGAGCGTGACGGCTCGCGCAAATTCGGTGGCACGCCGGCCCTGCTCGCGACGCGCGCTGCCCTGCGTGAAACTGCCCGTCGGCATCAGGCGAAGCAAAGTTCCCGAATCGCTTTTCATGGCACTCGGTGGTGGCTTCCAATCTGCCTTACGCCCCTCGAGAATCAAAGAATAATCGACCCGGCGCTCAATCGCAGCCGACAGATCCACCTCGAAGCGAGCGGTCTGCAGACCGCTGCGACGCGCCTCGATCACATGCTTGCGCGCCGGTAACTCGATGGACAGGGGCGCCTTGCCCCGTTCAGCGCCGTTGACCCAGATCTCGGCATCCGCCGGATCACCCTGCACGGTCAGACGCACCAGCACCGGTTGCAGCGTGAGCGCCAAATCGATGCGTCGACCACTCTCGACGAGCACCTGACGTTCGGCGGCGCGATAGCCCTGCAACGAGACGCCGATGGCATGCTCCATGCCAGCAGGCAAGGCAACGCTCAGCGGCGTGCGACCGCGGAATACGCCGCCGACCGTGACGTCGGCACCGGTGGGTCGCGAACTCACCCGTAAGTCCGCATCGGGCGCACCGAGCACCACAGGGCCAATTCGCGTCGTTGCTCCCGCTCGCACCAGCACTGCACTTTGCCACGCCTTGCTCCCCGGCGCGGCGACCATGAGTCGGTGCATGCCCGCGGGCACATCGAGCACAGCGGGAAGCGCTTGCGGCGCTGCACCATCAACCGTGATGGTCGCACCGCTACTGGTCGCAGTCACCTCGAGACGACCCCACGATGATTGCATCGGGACGCGCAGCAGTTGGCGAACGCCCTTGCCAGTCACCTTGACGCGCTGAATTACATCGAGATGTCGATCGGCGCGCAGCGTCAGTGTGCGTTCACCCTCTGCAACCTTGATATCGTCACTGGTCTTGCCGAGTTCCGCGCCGTCGACGAACACGCGGGCGATGACACCGCCCGTATCGATTTCGAGGATTCCAGGCAGCGGCACGAGCCGCAACGACAACTCCAGCGGCTGATCCTCGCGGACCGACACGGTCCGCTGCAGCTCCGCATAGCCCTTCAAGCTGGCCGTCACGCGGCGCTCACCCGGCAACATCATCAAAGTATTCGATGCCCGCCAACCGAATCCGCTGACCGATACGGTGGCCTCGGCGGGTTGCACCACGAGCGTGACGGGCTGCAGCCTCGAGGCCAGCACCACAAGGCCGAGCAGCAACACCAGCACGACACCGCCGATCAGCCAACTCATACGTCGCGGCATCGGCCAGCGCGAACCCGTGGTCGGTGCAACCCGCGGCTCCGCCTCAGCATCGACGATCGCAGCGACGATGCGCTCATCATCACCCAAGCCGTCGGTGCCCGAGTCGGTTGCGGTACGAATCGGCTCCAGCGTCGCGTTGCTCGCAAGATGTCGGACTGACAACATCGCGACATCAGGCTGCAGCGACTCGACGATCAGCCGTGCACTGCCGAGGCTGCACACATCCTGAACTTGCAGCGTACGGAACTCGCCCGCATCGAGCGGAACACCATTCACGCGCACCGGGGCGACCCCCGCAGCGCGCACGCCGAACTCGCCCCCCTGCAGCAACAGTTCCGCACGCTCACCGCTGATCGTGCCGGGGACCTGCAACACGTTGTCGCGGTCACCGCCGATGCTGCACGGCAGCGACAACTCGCGGGGGCCACTCGGCTCCTCAATGCGCAAAACGAAAGGCGTCACGAGATGCTCTCCGTACACCGCACGTCGACGACGAGACCCGTCGACCCGGGCAGCACCGTGAACTCACGCCGGGCATCGCGAAACCCCGGGCGGTCACCGGTCAATACGTAGCGACCCGGTTTGAGACTCAGATCTTTGCGGGTAAAACTGCCCAGGCCACCCACACGCTGCAACGTGACTCGAGTCAGACCATCGGACTGCAACACGAGTGCCACCGGCTGATCGTACAGGCGCAAAGTCTCGCGCAGCCGCGCGGTCTGCGACTCGAGCACCGGCGCAGCAGCCTGAACTTTGCCCGCCTCAAACAACAGTCGATCCGCTTCTCGGCGAACCTCCGGTGCCGACAAGCGTGTCGGATTGTTGAGCAGTTGATCAAGGCGCCGCGCAAGTTCCGCACGCGGCGCGACAGATGCGCGACCCGCGCGGGCAAACTGAATGGTCGAGTCACGGGCGAGCAAGGCATCGTAAGCCGCCAAGGCCTGCGCCCAACGCTCGGCTGACTCGAGTTCCGCGATTTGCGCCCGCACCGCTTCAAGGTTCTGCCGCTCTCCCGCCGCCAACAACTGCGCACTCACCGTGCCGATTTCCACCGCACCCGGCCGCAATGCTCGCGCTCGATCAATGGCCGCTTTCGCCTCCGCATCGCGCCCGGCTCGCAACTTCGCGAGCGCTTCGCCGATTTCGCGAGCGTACCGATCTGACCCCAGCGCAGTCCGTGCACGCGCCGCACCTTCTCTGGCACCGGCATTACGCGGATCAGCCCGCAGTACTTCCTCGTAACGGGTTAGAGCCAGCAGATGATCCTGCGACAACGCCGCCGTCTCGGCCTCGACAAACGCCGGCAGCACCGGCCCGAGCCCTGCCACTCGCGCAAGGCCGATGCCCACCCGGGCATTTTCAGGTTCGATGAGTCGGGCGAGCTCAAAGGCCTGACGGGCGACCTCGATCTGGCCGCCATCGAGCGCGGTCTCGCCTTTGCTCAATTCCCGCTCGAGCGCTGCCGGGCGATCCGCCCCGACGCGATCCAGTCTTTGGACGGCGACGGTGATGCGGTCGACTGCCAATACATAATCGCCGTCGGCCGCCGCCGCGGCGGCAAGCTCCGACAACGATCGGGCCGCAGCAAACGTCGATCCACCCCACACCCCCGCGCCTTGCCCGTCGAGCGTGGCGAACTCGCTCGTGAAACGCGCCAGTGCTTCCTCGTATGCGGCCTGTTGTCGCTCGCGCTCAGAGACCGCCGCGGGCGTTGTCGTAACGGGAGTCGGCGCAGCATTGATCGGCGCCACCGAAGGCGTGCCAGCGAAACGCGGCAACACCATAAACACGCCAAGCAAGGATGCGCCGAGTGCGATCACACCCGCCCAGGTGAGCCACGAGCGTTGCCGTGGCGCTGACTCTTCCCGCTCCGCGGTGGCCACCTCAAGAGGTACGATGCGGGCGACCGTCACCGGCTCGAACCGACTCGTCTCGAGTGCCGTGACCGTGCGCAACACCTCGCCCATGTCGCGCGGTCGTCGACTGGGATCCGGCTCAAGTGCGCGCAGGACCAGCTCAATGAGCGCCTCGGGAATCGGCGTCGCCTGCTGGGGTATCGTCGTCAGACGCGTCGTCGTACTGCCGCCACCATCCGGGAAATTTGGCGGATAGCCCGACAGCAGTTCGTACGCCAACGCGCCGAAACCATACACATCATCACTGACCGATGGCGATGCGCCCCGCTGCAATGCGGGGCTCGCCGAAAACTTGGAGAACAGGGCTTGCGGAGGCGATTGACCATCGAGCGACGCTACGGCGAAATCGGCCAGGCGCGCGCGGCCATCAAAATCGATGAGTACATTGCCAGGCTTGAGATCGCGGTGAATGACACCGCGTGAATGCGCATACCAGAGAGCGTCTGCCACCTCACGCAACACGACGATCGATTGCGTCCAAGACTTGCCGCGCAAGGCGCGTGCGTCGCCGGCCGCGAGCGGCATCGGCAGCACGAGCGCGGTAGCGTCGCGTACCGGCGGCGCGGCGCGCAAAACGCCGGGGTGCTCCCGCCGTTGCGTCGCGGCATGCTCGTGCGGCCTGAGCGACCACACCGTTGCCTCGGCGGCGCTCGGCAGTGGCAACACCTTCAGGGCGATCTGCAGCGAGCGCTGCTCGTCAATCGCTCGCCAGATCGGACCCCAGGTGCCCTGCCCGAGCACCTCGATCAGCAGAAAGCGCGCGCAGAGCCGTTGACCTTTCGCGAATTCCGTCACGTGATCTCAAGGCTTGTTAGTCGCAGGCGCAGCGGGCTCAGGCACCCGCTCTTCGCGGTAGATCTGCGCGAGCAGCCGACGCCACTCCCGGTACTGCTCCTCGGCGGTGCCAGTCAGTTTCAGCGAGCGACCCTCAACCTCGACGACCTGCGCAGCAGCCTCGTTCTCGAAGCTGGTGGCCAATTCCTTGACCTCTTGAGCTGCGTTCTTGGCATCGGAGTACTTTTGGATACCGGAGAGGACCGCCGCCGTACCGCCGATCGCACCGGCAGTCCGAACCGCATCTTCGATGCGTTGGCAGTCGTAGTTCGTGCCGCTGCATTGGCTGCTGACGAAAATACTGGCGAGCACAGCCGCAGCGCCGAGTACGGTGCGCGTGGTGGCCTGAGAGCGAGCGCGATCTTCCTTTTCGATGGCATCGTAGCTCGTGCGACGGAACGCGCCGTAAGAGTCGAACAGTTGCTCGGAAAAGCCAGTGTTGAAGCCATCGAGCGTGTCGATGACCGTCATGTCACGGTCACGGATCTTTTCGATACGCGTGAGCGCAGGGTCGTCGGCGGCCGGTAGGCGCGCGATGCGCTCCAGCCCGGCGGAATCTTTTTGCAGATAGCCGCCGAAGGACTTCGGGTCGAGATCGCGCGCGAACTGCAACTGCGCCACCTGTCGCAGCTCGCGTCGCTCCGCAGCCGAGAGCCGCTCGCGCGCCGCCAGCAGATCGTTGGCGATCGATGAGTACACATTCTGGAATGCATCACGCGCGCGCAGCGCCGCATCGGTCTTGTACGAGCCGAGATCGGCATCACCGGAATAGGTCTTGTCGTTGATCCATACGCGACCCGAGGAATCTTTCGCCGTCACGGCGAGCGACAAATCCTGACCGGTGGACTCGAGGATGCGCGCCGTAACGAGCAGGTCGACGTACTTGACGCTCTCCGGTACGACTCGCACCGCACCCCACTGCCCCGAAGCTTCGAGCGTGGTGCGCAGACGGACGGCGAGAAGCCGCGACTCGGCCTTGCGAACCTCGGGATAGATCCGGCGCTTGTCGAGGGCCTCGGTGTTGTCCTTCAATTCTTCCGGGACGCCCGCATCGAACTCGCGGATCCCGATATCGAGCAACTCTGCTTCAGCGATCTGCTGCGTCGCCTGCACGGCTTCGAGTTTCGGCAAGGGGCGCGTTTCATTGACCACGCAGCCCGACAGCGCACTGACCGCAAGACCGATCAGACCGAGGCGAATCAGCGTACGCATGCGTTCAACCCGTGCCCTGCACGTTGCGCTTGTAGTCGGCATATTCCTTCCAGAGTATGTCCTTCAACTCAGGATCGGTCTCCTGCTCGGCCGCGCGCCGCAGACGCCGCGCGACGATGTCGTCGTCTTCGCCGGAGGGAATGCCACGGTCCGGGCTGCCACTGCCGCCCGCGACGCTGCCCCGATCCTGGGCGTCGCCGCCGGGCGCTTCCTTGCTTCCGCTCGCACCTTGTTGCGCGGTGCGCTCCGATCGCAAGTCGCCCTCGCGCGCACCACGACTGCCGCTGCCACCCGCGCCCTCGCGATCCTCGGGCAGAGCACCGCGTCCCGAGGCCGCACGCGCGTCTCGCTCCTCGGCACTGCGGCGCTGTTCCTCCTCGAGTGTCTTGTCGAAATCGCCGAGCGACTTGTCGAGTCGCCCGCTGAGCACGGCACGACGCTCCTCGGCCGTCGTGGCCTCGCCGACACCCGTCTCGCCGCCGCCCGTCTCACCGCCGCTACTCGAACCTGCGGTGGTCGAGCGACCCGAGTCGGCCGTGGGACTCGGCAAACCCGGCATGCCGGGCATACCCGTGCCCGAGGGGCCCGGCAAGCCAGCGCCGGGCAACCCGCCGCCCGGGAATCCGCCTCCCGTGCTGACGCCGCCCGAGGCGCCGCCGCTTGAGGGCGAACCCCCACCCGCAGTGGTCTCACAGCCGGCAAGCCCCAGCAGCGCGAAGCTCAACATGGTCAGTGAAAGTAGCCGCATCATGCGTTCAATCTCCCCTTCCGCCATCCGCGTCAGCGAGCCGCGGCGCCGCCCTTGAAAAACACCTGCAGCTGGTCCGCCAGTCGACGGCAGGCCGTGCCTTCGACCCGCGCAATAAACGGCAACGGCACCACGGCACCGATGATCGCCGAGGTGCCGGTCACATTGGTTTCGACGCTGCCGGCGGACTTC
>JBJTBK010000107.1:0-2075 GCA_046091245.1 Nevskiaceae bacterium
ACCCATTGAAGGGCTCGCCGACTCGAAGGCCTTGAGCGCCGAGGAGCGCGAGCGATTGGCGCCGCTCGTGCGTGCCCGTGCGCTCGCGTGGGCGATCGGCGTGGCGAGTCCCGCCGAGATCGACTCGATCAACATCTTGCAAGCCACCTTGCTCGCAATGCGGCGTGCGATCGTGGGTTTGGCCCTGCGCCCGGTCGGGGTGCAGGTCGATGGCAACCGGCTGCCCAACCTCCAAGGGATCGCCGGGCTCGAATCGGCGGAGGCGATCGTCAAGGGCGATGCCAAAGTTGCCTCGATCAGCGCGGCCTCGATCCTCGCCAAGACCGTGCGGGATCACGTTATGGGTCAACTGGATAGGCGTCATCCTCAATATGGATTCGCGATCCATAAAGGCTACCCCACGGCAGCCCACCTGGCCGCGTTGCGTGCGGTGGGTGTCAGCGGCGTTCACCGGCGCTCCTTTGGGCCGGTAAGATCGCTGCTGCGATGAGCACGTTCGTCCACCTCCGCCTGCACACCGAGTACTCGCTGCGAGACAGCGTGGTGCGCATTGCCGAGCTCGTCGATGCGGTGGCTGCGGCTGGCATGCCGGCGGTGGCGATCACCGATCAGAACAATCTCTTTGCGATGGTGAAGTTCTATCGCGCGGCGATGAGCAAGGGCATCAAGCCCATTGTCGGCGTTGATTTGATGGTCGCAGAGGGCGATGCACGTACCCCGCCCACGCGGATCGCCTTGCTCTGCCAGAACGAAGCCGGGTATCGCAACCTCACGCGGCTCGTCACGCGGGCCTATCTCGAAGGTCAGCAGCGCGGCGAGCCACACATTGATCGGGCATGGCTCGACACCGAGGTCATGACGGGGTTGATCGCGCTCTCCTGCGGAGCCGAGGGCGATGTCGGGCGTGCGTTGGCGGGCGGCAAGAGCGCTGAGGCCCTGCGGCACTTGGAGTTTTGGCGCCACTTGCTCGGCGATCGGTATTACCTCGAGGTCAGTCGCATCGGCCGCGAGGGGGAGGAGGCGCTGATCGCCTCGACGGTGGCCTTGGCCGTGCAGACTCAAGTGCCGGTGGTGGCCACCAACGACGTGCGCTTTTTGGCCGAGAGCGATTTCGAGGCGCACGCGGCGCGGGTGTGTATCCACGAGGGCTCGCTGCTCGCGGATGCGTCGCGGCCGCGGCGCTACACGCGCCAGCAGTATTTGCGCACCACCGAAGAAATGACGGCGCTGTTCGCCGATCTGCCCGAGGCGCTCGAGACCTCAGTGCAGATCGCCCGTCGCTGCAGCCTGTTGTTGCAGCTTGGCGAGAGTCGCTTGCCGGCATATCCGGTACCGACGGGCCAGAGTACCGAAGAGTTTTTGCGTAGCGAGGCCGCACGCGGTCTCGAGGCACGCCTCGCGCGTCTGCCGCAGGCCGACCCTGCGGTGTATCGCCCACGCCTCGAGAGTGAACTGCAAGTCATCTGCAGCATGGGTTTCGCCGGGTACTTCCTGATCGTGGCGGACTTTATTCGCTGGGCGCGCGAGAACGGCGTGCCCGTGGGCCCCGGGCGCGGTTCGGGAGCCGGCTCGCTCGTGGCGTATTCGCTCGGCATCACCGACATCGATCCGCTGCAGTACGATCTGCTGTTCGAGCGCTTCCTCAATCCCGAACGCGTCTCGATGCCCGACTTCGACGTCGACTTTTGCATGGACGGGCGCGATCGGGTGATCGAGTACGTGGCCGGCAAATATGGCCGCAACCGCGTCTCGCAGATCATCACCTACGGCACGATGGCCGCCAAAGCGGTACTGCGCGATGCCGGGCGCGTGCTCGGGCTCGGCTATGGCTACGTGGATCGGATCGCCAAGCTCGTGCCCTTCGAGCTCGACATCACGCTAGATGCCGCGCTCGAGTAGGAACCCGAACTCAAGAAGCTCTACAAGGACGAGGAAGAGGTCCGCAATCTCATCGACCTCGCGCGTTCGCTCGAGGGCCTCACGCGCACCGCAGGCAAGCACGCCGGGGGCGTGGTGATCGCGACCTCGGTGATCGAGGACTTCTCGCCGCTCTACTGCTACGAGGGCGGCGGAAG
>JBJTBK010000108.1:0-3236 GCA_046091245.1 Nevskiaceae bacterium
CGCCGCTCAGCGAGGCGAAGGCACGATCTTGTCGAGGATGCGCGCCGAGGACAGCACGCCGGGCAGCCCCGCGCCCGGATGAGTACCCGCGCCCACGAGATACAAGCCTTCGACCTCTTCGCTGCGGTTATGCGGACGAAACCACGCGCTCTGGAACAACTGCGGCTCCATGGCGAAGGCTGCGCCGTTCATTGACGACAGCCGATCGCGAAAATCCAACGGCGTGAGCATGTGTGAAGTGGCAATCGACTGGCTGAGGCCGGGCAGAACGGTGTCCTCCAGCCTACGCTCCACCGCAGCCCGGTACGGCTCCGCATGGGTGCGCCAATCCGTACCGCTCTTCAGATGCGGCACCGGCGCGAGCACGTAGAAGGAATCGCAGCCGGGCGGTGCGAGCGTGTTGTCGCTCGCACTCGGTCGGTGCAAGTAAAGGCTGAAATCCTTGGCGAGCACCTTGTGCTTGAAGATGTCATCGAGCAGCGGCTTGTAGCGTGGACCGAGGACCATCGTATGGTGATACACGTCGTCATAACGCCGTCGCGTGCCGAAGTACCACACGAAAAGACTCATCGAGTAGCGCGCGCGCGCGAGCTTGGCATCCGTCCAGCGACGCCGCGGATGGTGCGCCAGCAGCTTGCCGTAGGTCCACGCGGCATCGGCATTGGAGACGACGATGTCGGCTTCGAGCACCTCGCCGTCTGCAAGGCGCACGCCTCGCGCCCGGCCTTGCTCCACCAGCACTTCGCTGACCTCGGCATTGCAGCGCACGTGGCCACCTTGTCGCTCGATGAGACCCACAATGCCGCGCACCAGTGCGCCCATGCCGCCCTCGGCGTAGTGCACACCGTGCGTGCGCTCAAGATGAGCGATCAAACAATAATAGGCTGTGGTCGTGAACGGGTTACCACCGATCAGCAGCGGATGAAAGCTGAATAGGATGCGCAGCTTGTCGCTGCTGAAATAGCGCGACACCTCGCTGTAGACCGAGCGGTACCCGCCGAGACGCAGCAAATCCGGCGCCGCCTTGAACAAGGTACCGAGTTCGTGGAACGGCTGCTCGGCCTGCCCAACGAATGCGACCCGGTAGATTTCCTTGCTGACCTCGAGAAATCGATCGAACCCCGCTACATCACGCGGTTCGATGCGAGCGATTTGCTCGCGCATCGTGGCAAGGTCAGCGGTGTAGCGGAACACCTCGCCATCGTCGAAACGCACTCCGTAAAAGGGATCGAGGGCTCGCAGCGTCACATCATCGGCGAGCCGACGACCGCAGGCCTGCCACAACTCCTCGAAGAGATACGGCGCCGTGACGATGGTCGGGCCGGCATCGAAGGTGTAGCCATCTTGCCGATACACATAGGCTCGACCGCCCGGTGCATCGAGTTTCTCGAGCACCGTGACTTCGTAGCCGCGCGCGCCGAGCCGAGCCGCCGCTGCCAACCCGCCGAAGCCGCTGCCGATGACGATTGCCCGTGCCATTCATCTACCTCTGCCTGACCGACGCCCCACACGATACCGCGCGGCGGATCAGGATGGAACGATTCGTCGCCCGCGAGCGGCATCGACAATCAACTGTGCGAGCAGGGCCGGCTGCTCTTCGTGCGCCAAATGTCCAAGCCCGGGCAGTTGCGTGACCTCGGCTTGCGGCAGCAGACGGCGCACGCGCAGGGCCTCGCCAGGCAGGATCATCCGATCATTGGCGCCCACGATGAGTCGAAGCGGTGTCGTAAGCGAAGCCATTTCCTGCTCAAGCGGCCGCACATCCCATACGCCCATCATTGCCAGGGCGGCGCCGGCGTGCGCCGGCGCGCGAACGAGACGCGCATAGAGCTGTAATCCGCGGGCATCGAGTTGCGAACCGGTGGCTCGCAGCAAACGCTCCACTTCGCCAGGGCTTTCGAGTCGCTTCGCGAACCAACGCGATACCCAATCGCTGCTGACAAAGGGGCGGATGAAGGGGGTCATAGACGGGTGTTTGAAACCGGGCAACGGCAATAGCGCGCCGTTCAGGCTGATGAGCAGGCCCGGCTCGATACGCCGGTCGAGACACATCCGGCAGAGAATCGCGGCCCCCGCGGAGTGACCGACGGCGAGCGCCGGAGATAGCCGCAACTCATCGAGCAACGCCGCGACGCCCGCCGCCATGCCGGGCAGCGACAGGCCGGCGAGCTCACGCGGCGCTCGGTGAAGCAGTGTCCCGGCAGATCGGGCGCGATCACCGTGAACGTTTTGGCCAGCTGCGGCAGTACATCGCGGAACGAGTGCGTGGAAGCGCCCGTGCCATGTAACAAGAGACATACCGGGCCTGTGCCCGCGCACTGCACGTGCCAGCGCAACCCGGCTGCCGTAACAAAGCGGCTGCATTCTCTATTCGGCCAATCCTGACCGTCCGCTTCCCATGAAGGCGCCCGCAATTGCGTCACCGTGGCCTCTCCGTCCCCCCGCTTGCGGTATGTTACTCGCCCCATGGCTCTGCAATCTCCCAAGCGTCGTTGGCTCGTGGCGGCCTCGGCGCCCGTGCTGCTCACGCTCGTTTTTTTCGCCGGCCCCGTCCATCACATCGATGAGACGGTCACGCCGGTGCAGCTACCGCCCGCCCCCGAGGCGCTTGACGCCTATCTTGCCGCGAACGAGCAGCGTCATCCGGACATCGTTTCGGGCGCCGAAAAAACCATCGTCTGGGCGCATGCGGATCGACGCAAGACGCCGCTGTCGATCGTTTATTTGCACGGCTTCAGCGCTTCTCGGCAGGAAGTGGCGCCACTCTGTGATGAGCTCGGTGCCCAACTGGGGGCCAACGTGTTCTACACCCGCCTCGCCGGCCACGGCCGCAACCCGCAGGCGATGGGTCAGGTGCAGGGCAACGAGTGGCTGCAAGATGCGACGGAGGCGTTAGCCATTGGCCGTGAACTCGGCGAGCGGGTGATCATTGTCGGCACCTCCACCGGGGGCACGCTGGCACTGTGGCTGGCGCAGCGCGATCCCGAGCGAATCGCTGCGCTCGTGCTGATCTCACCGAATCTCGGGCCACGCGGCGCAGGCGCGGAGTTACTCGCAGGACCCTGGGGCGCGCAGGTGTTGCGCACCGTGATGGGATCCGAACATCGCTGGCAACCGGCCAACGCAGCGCAAGCGCGCTACTGGAATTGGCAGGACCCCTCGGCCGCCTTGCTGCCGATGATGGCGCTCGTCAAGCTCGTGCGAGACTCGCCGCTGGAAGCGATCGCGACGCCCAC
>JBJTBK010000109.1:0-7984 GCA_046091245.1 Nevskiaceae bacterium
GAGTCGAGCGGTGCGCTGAGTGCAGCCGAGGTTCAGTAGTTGTTGCGTTCAGCGCTGCGTGTGGCGGCGCGCGCCCGCGCGCAAATTCGTCGACCTCTTGGCACGCCTGCGAGGGTGAGCATTGCCGTGGTCGACTCCAACGGCCAACTGCTCGGGCTCGTCCGCACGCGTGATTCGCCGGTGTTCGGCATCGACGTGGCTGTGCAGAAGGCGCGTGCCGCGGCGTTTTTCTCATCGCCACGCGCCGCGGCGATCCTGCAGTCACTGCCGGCTGCGGTGTATCTCGATCAGGGGCTCGTACGCTTGCGTGCCGTGGCGCCGGGCAGCTACCTGCCCTCAGTGCGTACGTTGCTCGGCGTACCGGGCGCGTTGGGCGATGGGCAGATCGCCTTTTCGGCGCGAGCGATCGGTAATCTCGCGCGACCGAATTTTCCGGATGGTGTCGATGGCAACCCATCGGGACCGCTCTCAAAGGCGGCGGGGCAGTGGAGTCCCTTCAGTACGGGGCTGCAACTCGACCTCGTGTACAACGCGATCATCCAGCATGTGGCTTTCGTGGCCGGGCTTGCACCCGATGTGCCGGCGCAGTGCGCGGGTGTTGGCGGCTTTGATGCCGGATTCACTGCGCAGTCGGTGCCGGCGCTATTGGCGAACGGCGTGCAAATTTTCCCAGGTGGTGTGCCGATCTATCGCGGCGAGTCGCTCATCGGCGCGATCGGTGTATCGGGTGATGGCATTGATCAAGACGTCATGATCGCCTTCCTGGGTCTCGCGCAGGCAGGCTTTGGCGCCGGTGGACCGCAACAGGCGAGCGCGTCGCGTCGCGCGGATCAACTGGTGCCGAACGGGGCGCGGCTGCGATACGTGAGTTGTCCGCAGGCACCGTTTCTCGATTCGAGCGAGCAGGAGCCTTGCCGTGGGCTGTAAGCGCCGCCTGTGGTGGATGCTGACGGCCCTTGCGCCGCCGCTGTCGGCCCTGGCGGCGGTGGACGTTCCGTCCTCCGCCGTTGTGCAACCCTGTCCGCCACCCGAGATTGCCGAGCCGCGTCGACGCAGTCCGCGCATCCCGGTGCTGCCTTACGAGCCCACGCCTTGCGATGCTTCACGGTTGCCACCCTCACCGCTCGAGCAGAGCGGCGGTCTGCAAGGCTTGCCCGATCGCTGGCGGCTGATCGAAAGCATCGGTATCCCCGATAACTGGATCGATCCGTATCACGGTAACAACCCGCTGAAGGGCGATCGCCCTCTGTTTGGCGAGGATTGGTTCCTCGCGCTCATCGGTGTGTCGGATTCGGTGATCGAGCCGCGGCAGTTTCCCGTTCCGGTCGGCGGACCCGTGACCGAGCGTGCGGGGTCACTCGATACCTTCGGAGAGGGTCGGCAGCAGGTCTACGCCCAGACGTTTGCGCTCGAGACCGTGCTCTATCAAGGCGATACCGTGTTCAAGCCACCCGATTGGGAGTTCCGGCTCACGCCAGTGGTGAATATCAATCATGTGGTCGTCGAGGAGCGCGGTCTGCTCAAGGCGAACGTGGACGCGCGTCGTACGCGCACGGAGTCTGCCGTAGGTCTGCAGGCGGCGTTCGTCGACAAGCACTTGCGCAATGTGTCTGATCGTTACGATTTCGACAGTCTGCGAGTCGGGGTGCAGCCTTTTACCGCCGACTTTCGCGGTTTCCTGCTCAACGATAGTTTGTTCGGCGTGCGCCTCTTCGGTATCCGCGACGATAACCGCTGGCAGTACAACCTCGCGTGGTTTCGCCGCATTGACAAGGACACCAACAGTGGTTTGAACGATCTCATCGAACGCGGTGCCGCAGCGCTGCGCGACGATGACGTATTCGTGATCAACGCCTATTACCAAGACTGGCCTCGCCTTGGTTTTACCGTGCAAGGCACGATCCTGCATAACCGCAATCGTGAGGGCGATGAGCTCACCTATGACGGCAACGGCATCATCCAGCGCCCGATGTCGCTCGGCCTCGAGCGACCCCGCGAATATGAGGTGACCTACCTTGGCGCTTCTGGTGCTGGTCATCTAGGGGGCATCAACCTCTCCACGAGTGCGTACCTCGCGCTCGGTGAGGCCAACCGAGGGGTATTCGTCGATCGCGCGGAGCAGATCCGCGCCGGTTTCGTCGCTGCGGAGATTTCCAAAGATTTCTCCTGGATCCGCGCGCGCGCCTCGCTGGCCTGGGCCTCGGGCGATGGCGATCCGTTCGATGGACGAGGCGAGGGCTTCGATGCCATTTTCGAGAATCCCTTGTTTGCCGGTGCCGATACGAGCTTCTGGATTCGTCAGCCGGTGCCGCTGATTGGGGGTGGGCGCGTGGCGCTCTCGGGCCGTAATGGCATGCTCAATTCGCTAAGGCCCTCGAAGGAGTTCGGCCAATCGAACTTCGTCAACCCGGGGCTGCGCCTCGCCGGTGTGGGCGTCGATCTCGATATCACGCCCACGCTGCGTGTGAGCGGTAATCTCAACTATCTAACGTTCGACGACACTGCTGTACTCGAGGTGGCGCGTGCCCAAGGGGGTATCGATCGCGAGATTGGCGTCGATGCCTCGCTGGCCGTGATCTGGCGACCGCTCGCCATACAGAATGTCGTCGCCCGATTGTCCGTGGCCTCGCTGGTGCCGGGTACTGGCTACCGAGCCTTGTATGGCGATAAGACGGCTTACTCGGTATTGGGCAATCTGGTGTTGACGTACTGACTATGCGCTACAGGATCCCCATTCGTCCCACGGCCGTTGCGCTGCTCGCCCTGCTCGCGGGTGCAGTACTCATCGTCGATGGGGCTCGTACCAGCGAAGAGGCTAAAGCGGTGGCCCGCGTTTATCACGACGCGCCGCCCGCGCCGGCAAGGCAGAGCGCAGCCGATGCCGCCGCGAAAAGCGAGGGTTGTCTCGACTGTCACACCGCGACCGATCAACCGACCATGCACGCCAATCCGGGCGTGGTGCTGGGCTGCACTGATTGCCATGGTGGCGTTGCCGGTGTGCGCTGGACAGCCGGTAACGGGGCCGATGCCCGCGGTAGCGCGCGTTACGCGACAGCGCGCGATCAAGCCCATGTGCTGCCGCGTTATCCGGACGCCTGGAAATTCCCTTCGAGTGCCAACCCGGAGCGCACCTATGCACTGCTGAATAAGGAAAGTCCGCAGTTCATCCGCTTCATGAATCCGGGCGATTACCGCGTGGCGATGGAATCTTGTGGTGCTTGTCACGAGAAGACCATCAAGGATGCAGCGCGCAGCCTGATGTCGACCTCCACCATGTTTTGGGGCGGCGCGGCCTACAACAATGGGTTGCTGCCGTATAAGCAATACATCCTGGGCGAGGGGTACACGCGCGAGGGCCACGCCGCGATCATCGAAGGTGCGGCGTCGACACCGGAGCAGCGCGAGCGCTTCGAAATCGTCGATAAGGTGCATCCGCTGCCGCGCTGGGAGAATCTACCTCCCGCCGACGTGTTCCGCGTCTTCGAACGCGGCGGACGCAACATTTCGAATCTCTTTCCGGAAACGGCGCTGCCGAATGTGGCCGGTTTAATCCAGCGCCTCGAAGAGCCGGGCCGGCCCGATCTCAAGCAGTCGAACCGCGGGCCGGGCACGGGAGCGCGCATTGCCGTGCCGGTGCTCAATATTCACAAGACGCGGCTCAACGATCCGCTGATGTGGTTCATGGGCACGAACGACAACCCCGGCGACTACCGCAACTCCGGCTGCAGTGCTTGTCATGTGGTCTATGCGAACGATCGCGATCCGCGCCACTCCGGACCCTATGCCGCGTTCGGCCATGCGGGCCAAACGCAGAGTGCGGATCCAACGATTTCGCGTGAGCGCAGCGGACACCCCTTGAAGCACTCGTTCTCGCGAGCCATTCCGACGAGCCAGTGCATGATTTGCCACATGCACCAGCCGAACATGTTCATGAACAGTTTCCTCGGCTACACCATGTGGGACTACGAGTCTGACGCTGCGGCGATGTGGCCCGAGGAGCAGCAGTTTCCAAGCGCTTCGCAGATACGCAAGGTATTGGATCGAAATCCGGAGGGCGCCGCGCCGCGGGGCAAGTGGGCAGACCCTGAATTCGTGACCAAAGTGAGCGAACTTAATCCCTCGCTCAAAGATACGCAATTCGCGGACTACCATGGTCACGGTTGGAACTTTCGCGCCATCCATAAACGCGATCGGGCGGGTAACCTGCTCGATGCCGAGGGGCGCGTCGTGCCTGCGGATGATCCGCAAAAGTGGGACAAGACGGTGCAGATGGCCTCGATTCACGTCGATGTCGGCATGCACTGCGTCGACTGCCACTATGCGCAGGACTCCCACGGCAACGGGCACTTGTATGGGTCGGTGGCGGCCGCCGTCGAGATTGACTGCAAGGACTGCCACGGCACCACCGCCTCCCGAGCGACGCTGCGCACCTCTGGGCCTGCAGCCACCTCCATCGGTAACGACTTATCACTGATCCGAAATCCTGACGGTTCGCGCCGCTTCGAGTGGCGTGGCGAAACGCTGATCCAGCGTTCGGCGGTTACCCCCGGTCTCGAGTGGGAAGTGTCGCAGGTCAAAGATTCGGTCACGCCAGGCAATGCGCACTACAACGCCAAGGCGGCGCGCGCCAAGACCATGTCGCGTGACCCGCAAGGGCAGAAGTGGGGGCCGGATATCCCATGGGAGATGCTGGCCCACAACGATGACGAGATGGAGTGCTATGCCTGCCACACCTCGTGGACCACGAGTTGCGGCGGCTGCCACTTGCCGATCGAAGCTAACTGGAAGACGGCGCGGCACCGCTACGAGGGCGGCGAGACGCGCAACTACGCGACGTACAACCCGCAGGTAGCCCGCGAAGACATCTTCATGCTCGGGCTGCGCGGTCCCAGCGAGGGCGGCAAGATCGCGCCGGTTCGCTCGTCGTCGGCGCTCGTGCTGTCGTCCAAAAATTCCAACCGCGAGCGGATCAACGTGCAGCAGCCGCCCAACTCGGCCTCGGGCTATAGCTCGCAGGCGATGAATCCGCATTATCCGCACACCGAGCGCAAAACCGAGACCAAGACCTGTAGCGACTGCCACCTCGCGCGAGGCGGTGACAACAATGCCATCGTCGCGCAGACGCTGGGCTATGGCACCCAGTTCATCAACTTCGTGGGTCTCAATGCCTGGGTCGGCACCGCGAAGGGGGTGGCTGCAGTGGAGGTGACCGAGTACGACGAGCCACAGGCGGTGATCGGCAGCTATTTGCACCGTTACGCTTACCCGAAGTGGTATCGCGAACATCTCGCGCGTGATCGTCGTTTACGTACGGCCAGTCAGCTCGCGGGCGATGCGGTAGGGTGCGTGCAGGTGCGAGGGGAGTACCTCTTCAGTGCCGAGGGCGCACGAGGCCTGCGCGTGCTCGATGTGGCCAGCGTCGCCAACAAGGGGTTCAGTCAGAAGATCGTCAGCGCCCCGTATTCACCGCTCGGTCACGACACCCGCATGCCGAGTCGCAACGCCACCTGCGTTGCCTTGCCGACCACTCAGCCTGTGCATCCGGCGCGCAACGAAGGCGAGCTGATGCGCAAGGCGAACCTGGAGCAGCCCTTCCTGCCGATCTACAACTACGCACTCGTGACTGATGCCGAGGAGGGGTTGATCCTTGTCGACATCAACACCTTGGCTGATGGCGAATTCCGCAATAACTTTTTGACTCGCACACTCACCTGGAACCCCGAGGGCAAACTCACCGGGGCTCGTCAGCTTGTGATCGCCGGCAATACGGTTTATGTGCTCACGCCGCGAGCGCTGCAGATGGTCGATCTCAGCGTACCCACTGCGCCGAGACTGCTGGCCGAGCAGCCCCTTGAGGACCCGCGCGCACTGGCGTTGCAGTTCAGGTACCTGTTCGTCACGACAGCGCGCGGTCTCGAAGTACTCGATGTGACCCGCCCCGGTGCCCCGCGGCTCATGCCGAGTGCGCAGGTGCCGCTCGCGAGTGCGGCGGGCCTCACGGTGTCGCGGACGTTTGCGTATGTGGCCAACGGCTCGGCAGGGCTCGCGATCATCGACATCGAGCGCCCGGAGCGGCCGCGCCTGTTGCAGTCGTGGAACGCGGACGGCGCGCTGATCGATACGCGCGATGTGATGATCGCTTCGACGAATGCCTCACTCTTTGCGTACCTCGCTGATGGGCGTGGCGGCCTCAAGGTGGCGCAGTTGACGAGCCCGGCGAGCCAACCCAATTTCTATGGCTTTAGTCCGCAGCCGAAGCCCGAATTGATTGCCCGCTACGCGACGCGCGCGGCCGCGCTGTCCTTGTCGCGCCCGCTCGAGCGCGATCGTGCGGTGGATGAAAGTGGTGGACAGGTGGCGGTGTTCGGCCGACGCGGCTCGCGACCGTTTACGCTGGCAGAGATGCAGCGTCTCTATCTCGATGGTGATGGGATGCCGTGGTTCGTCGACGATGAGGTGAAGCCATGAGGGCGACGAGGGCAGCACGACTCACGCAGATCCGCAGCCGCGCCAGGGTGCTCGCGATGCATGGTCTGCTCTGGATGCTACCCGTGATCGCCTTCGCAGCCGATACGGCGAGTGCGCCGGCGCGCTTTGAGGGTGTGGCGAGTTGTGCCTCGTCGCTGTGCCATGGCTCTGCGCGGCCCTTGAGCGTGCACGACGTGCTGCAGAACGAATACGTGACGTGGTCGCAGTTCGACCCTCATTCCAATGCGTATCGCGTATTGCTCGAGGCGCGCAGTCGGCAGATCGCCGAACGTATGGGTATCGGCCCGGCACACAAGGCGCCGCAATGCCTCGCCTGCCACGCCGAAGTCGTGTCGGCGGCTCGTCGGGGTGCGCGGCTTCAGCTGAGCGATGGCGTCGGTTGCGAGAGTTGCCACGGTGCGGCAGAGCGATGGCTGCCCACGCATCATCAGTCTCCGGCTGTCAGCCATGCCGATAATCTGGCGCGTGGCCTCATAGCGCTTGAGCGGCCGCGTGTGCGCGCTGAAGTATGTACCGGCTGTCATGTCGGTGATCGGAACCGGTTTGCCAACCACGCGATGATGGCCGCAGGTCACCCGCGATTGGTGTTTGATCTCGAGACCTATACGGAGCTGTGGCGCACGAGCGGCGGGCGTGAGCACTACCGCAAGCGCAGCGCGCAGCCGCCTTCAGTGTGGGTCACTGGAATTCTGAGTGCCACGCGCCGACAGTTCGAGTTGCTCGAGGCGCACGCGGCACGCAGCGTGCGAGCGGATTTTTCCGTTTACGCGTGCCACACCTGTCATCGTGATCTGCGCCTCGCGGCGTTCGGCGCGCCTGATGCGAGCGCATCGCGGGCAGCTGATCCGCTCGCCGGCGCGCCGGGTGAGCTGCGCATGCAGGATGGGCAGCTGCGTTTGCTACTGGTGATCGCCGAAGCCCTGCAGCTCGATATACGCGAGCTCGCTGCGGCGACACGGCGGCTGCAGGCGGCCTTGAATCGTGAACCCGCTCAGTTACCTGCGGCGCTCGGCGAAGCGCGTCAACAACTGGAGACTGTCGGGGCTGAATTGACGCGGCGGACCTGGTCGCCACGCGAGTCGCGTAAGGTGTTTGATGCCTTTCTGCGCGCCGCGCGCAGCGGCAGTTTCCCCGATCCGGCGGCGGCAGAGCAGGCGGCCATGGGGCTCGTCATGCTGCTCGCGGAGCTTGATCTCGATCGAGCCCGCAGCGCCGAGATCGACGCCTTGTTTGCCACGCTGCGGGACGACAATGCGTTTGATGGACGGCGTTTCCGTCGCGTGCTCGAGCAGCTCGACAAACCCGCCTCGCGGTGAATACGCCGCGAGGTAAACCTGTCGCTTAGGTCAGGAACAAGGCGCCGAGGCCGAGCAGCGTCGCAAAGCCGATGCAGTCCGTGAACGTCGTCAGGATGACACCTGCCGACAGAGCCGGGTCGATATCCAGGCGGCGCAGCGACAGGGGCACGATCACGCCACCGGCCGCTGCCGCGAGC
>JBJTBK010000110.1:0-10233 GCA_046091245.1 Nevskiaceae bacterium
CCCGCGATGCGGGCGCGCCGCTGTCACCGAGCGTGGTGATGTCTGCCGCCCCGTCCCGCACCTCGCCTGCGGCGATATCATCGTGTCGATCAGGGCGCAGTAACCCTGCATGCATCTGCTCCTGCGCGAAGGGTGCTTGACGCCAGCGGAAATAGCTCACCACCTCCGCTCCGTGAGCGATGGCCTCAAGACTCCAGAGCCGCACCATCCCAGGCAGCGGCGCCGGGTTGTAGCGTGCCCAGTTGACTGGCCCCGGTTGCTGCTCCATGACCCACCAACGACCGCGCCCCACGCCCCGATAGAGATCGTGATGAAACGCGGCGATGTCCGGATGGCCTTGCCGTGCGCAATGTTGCTTTTCGTCGGTGGAAAACCAGAACTGCTCGAGAAAGCCAAGCGGATAACTATCCCAAGACGCGACATCGAGATCCGCTGCCACGGCGTGATGATCAAAGTCGGTCACAAACCCCATGAAGTTGTGCGTGAGGTCTCGACCTGGAGAGTACTCGCGCAAGATGTGACATTGCTCGGCATTGAAGCTCGCAACCTGCTCCGACGAAAAGCGCCGATAGTCGAGTACATGCGCGGGGTTGGGCTCGGTCACGGTTAATAGCGGCAGTTCGATCTCCTCGAAACTGCGGTACTCCATGCTCCAAAAAACGTTACCCCACGCTGCGTTGAGCGCCTGGATATCCGCGTAGCGTGCGGCCAACCAGCGACGAAACTCCCGCAGTGCGGCAGCGGACCCACTGAGCGTCGTGTCGTGACAGCCATATTCGTTGTCGGTTTGCCAGGCGATGACGGCGGGGTGCTTACCGTAACGCTCGGCTACGGCCCGAGTAATGCGCTGCGACTCGAGGCGATAGCCCGGATGAGAAAAGCAGTAATGCCGGCGTGAACCGAATCGTCGAGGACGCCCCTGCACATCGACTGCCAGCATGTCCGGCATGGTATCGACCAGCCACTTGGGTGGCGTGGCGGTAGGCGTACACATGACGATCGACAAGCCGGCCTCGTGCAGGATCTCGATCGCTTCGTCTAGCCACGACCAATCAAACCGGCCTGCTTCGGGCTCGATGCGACTCCAGGCGAACTCGCCGATCCGCACTTGCGATATACCCATTTCGCGCATTCGGCGTGCGTCGTCCCGCCACCACTCGCGCGGCCAGTGCTCCGGGTAGTAACACACACCGAGTCGCGGGATCGTCGGCGCGCGAGTCATACAGCCTCCCATTCGATGAGCCAAGCGCAACCCGGATGACGCAGCGGCAAAGCCACACCGGCTTGCATCAGGGCTGCGCCAGACAGTATGACGCCCTCGCGCCATGACTGCGGCGCTGCGAGATAGCGCGCCGCCATGTCAGGCCAAGGCTCGGGCAGTCGTACGCGATAGCGCTGCTCAGGTTGCAATCCAGCAAAGCGCACGGGCTCTGACTCGAAATGCTGAGCAAAGCGAGTCTGTGCGATGAGCGCAAGACTTCGCGATTCGAACGTGGCCTGCCACCCAAAGAGTCCAGAATCCTGTGACATCAGCTCATGCAGCACGCCCTCGTGGAGCACGCTGCGCCAGCGCTTGTACAAAGCCACGTGGGCAGCCAAGACCGCGCGATCCTCGGTGCTCATCTGCGCCGGGTCGGCCTCGATCCCCATATGCCCGAACAGCGCAACCTTGGCACGAAAGTCCATGGGCCATGTGCGGCCCGTGATCGGATTGGGATTGGGCCCGACGTGATTGCCGCAGCTGCGTAGCGGCAGAAACTGCAGCCACGAACGATTGATGCGCAGCCGCTCTGCCGCATCGTTGTTATCGCTCGCCCGGAAACGACTGCAGCGCGTCAGGATCGCATAATCGACACGCCCTCCACCGCTGGCGCAGGACTCGATTTCGACTTGCGGGTGTGCCGCGCGCAGTCGATCGAGCAAAGCGTAGACACCTCGTGTTTGCGCAAGACTGCGGTGGGCCACCGGGAACAGTTCGCGGTTGTGATCCCACTTGAGGGCGCCGATGGCATTGCTGCGCAGCAGGGTATCAAGGCAATCAAACAAATAGTCGCGAACCTCGGGGCGCGACAAATCCAGCACCCACTGATGCCGCTGGGTAGCTCTCGGCAACGATGGCAGCGCGATGCACCAATCCGGATGCTGCCGATACAGCACGGAATCCGGGCTTACCATCTCCGGCTCAACCCACAAACCGAAATCCATCCCGAGGCGATGTACGTCGTCGATGAGCGGTGCGAGACCTTGCGGAAATAGCTCACTCGAGGGCTGCCAATCGCCGAGACTCGAGCGATCGTTCCGTCGCCCAGCGAACCAGCCGTCGTCGAGTACGAACCGCTCCACGCCAAGGGCCGCCGCCTGCTCCGCGAGCTGTACGAGCCGCGGCATCGTCATCTCGAAACCGCACGCCTCCCACGGATGGAGGTGAACCTTGCGAGGGGTACGGCGAAACGACTGCGGCAACACCTCGTCACGTACGTGGCCGTGCAACTGATGCCGCAACGACGCCCGTCCTGCGGAGCCGACTGCGAGCACGACTCTCGGCGCATCGAATGTGCCGCCCGCCTCGAGTTCGACCTCACCGGCTTGCCAACGCGCACCGACCCACAGCACGGCATCGCCGTTCTGATCGGTGTCGATGTACCACTCGTGATCACCGCTCCAGGCCAAATGAATCGCAAGGCACTGACCCGTCTGCTCGCTGCACCCTGCACTCTCGACCAGCAGCCACTGCCCCGCCGCGAAGCCGGATCGGCCACCCCGGGTCACGCCGTGCAGGCCGGGTGCATTTGCCAGCACCGTGCGACGTTCATGCATCTCGGCCGACCATCGGCCTGAGTAACTGGTGAGCTGGTGCGCCCAACGGGGTAGCGGCAAAACCAACGACGCCAAGCGCTGCAACTGTAACGGCGAACTCGTCGAATCGCCCACACTCGTACCTTCGGCCCGGGGCAGCGTCGTAGCGACCGAGACGCTCTGTTCGACGGTGATGACACCGGATGCTCGACTTCGCCACCGGCTGTCGATGCGCAGCGAGTGCTGCGAATCGTGCATGGTGAACAACAGGCCATCCTCGGTTTGAGTTGCGCTCACAGGCTGCGGCCCCAAGGCCAGCAGGCGACCCGCTTTGTGCATCTCGAGTACCGGCTCGCCGGCATAACCCGTATGAGCGAATGGCAGGATGGAACGGGGAATCGGTGTGTCTGGTTCACACTCGTGCGGGGTCCGCTGTTGAGCCGCGGCGAGCGGCAGTAATGGCTCTGCGGCGGGCAACGACGAACCGACATACACGAGTTCGGCAACGCCGCGGGTGAGGCCGAACACCAGCGTCGCAGCGGGTGTATCGAGTCGCCCTGTGGTGCAAGTCGTTGGCACGGGTCCTCCTGTTATCCGTATTATTGCTGACGGAACTGCCCACCGGGGACCGGAAATGCCGACCGAATTGCAAACTGACGGGATCGTGCAAACCGCCATCTTCGTGGCCCTCACCCTGCTCGTGGCGCTTGCCACATGGTGGAAAGTCCGCCAATCGCGCGCCACCCACGATGGCTCTGGAAAAGACGTCTTCCTGGCAGGAGGAGGACTCAGCTGGCTGTTCGTGGCAGGCTCGATCACCCTCACCAACCTGTCGACGGACCAACTGGTCGGCATGAACGGCAACCAGATGCTGCTGCTCGCTTGGTGGGAGATCGCTGGATTCTTTGGCCTGATGATTCTCGCCTACGTGTTCGTGCCGCTCTATTACCGCAATCGCTGCACGACCGTGACTGAGCTGCTGGAACGGCGCTACGGCGGAACCAGTATCCGGACTTTGATATCCGGCTTGTTTCTGTTCGGCAATGTCGTGATCTATCTTCCGGCGGCACTGTACAGCGGTGGCTTATTCATGCAGTCGCTCTTTGGCGGCACAACTTCAGTACTCGTCTTTGCAACGATACTCGCCGTGATCAGCGCGACCTACAGCATCCTGGGCGGCTTGCGTGCCGTAGCGGTCATGGACACGTTCTCGGGTATTGGCGTGCTCGGGCTCGCCTTATTGATCGTCTTCCTGTCACTCGCTGCAGTGGACTTCGATCTCGTCAGTGGTGTGCCTGCCGAACGCCTGACCATGATCGGCGGTGATGACTCCCCCATTCCATGGCACACGCTGTTTACCGGAATGTTGTTCATCCAGATTTTTTATTGGTCTACCAACCAGAACATCACGCAGAAAGCGATGGCGGCTCCCTCGGTCGAAGAAGCCCGTAAGGGGGTGCTTGCGGCAGCAGCGATCCGCATCCTCATCGTGCCGCCGATCGTGGTGATTCCCGGGGTAGTCGCATACAAGTTGTTTGGCGATATCGGTGATGCAGCCTACGGCCGGCTAGTCGCTGAAGTGTTGCCCGGTTGGCTATCCGGCGCCTTCGCCGCCATGGTGGCGGCCGCCGTCATCACCACTTTCAGTGCCGTGCTCAACAGCACGGTCGCACTCTACTCGGTCGACTTTCACGACAAGTTTATCGGGCGTGTACGCAACCACTGGCGGCTTGCAGCGGTGGTATCGATGATCACCACCGGTATCGCCATCCTGCTCGTGCCGGTGTTCCAGAACGCTGACAGCATCATCAACCTGCTGCAGCAACTGAACGGTCTGTTCTCGATGCCGATTCTGTCGGCGTTTATCGTCGGACTGTTGTTTCGGAACGTGGGCGCATGGGCTGCCATCTTTGGCGTCGTGTGGGGATTCACCGTCTATGCCCTCTACACGTTCGTGTGGCAGCCCGCAGGTAGCATCACGTTGCACTACATTCATTTCATGGTGATCGTGCTCGCAAGCTCCGTCTTGGCTGCACTGGTCTTCAATCGCGTGGCACTTTCGCGTCGCGCGGAGTACATCGGCTTGCAGGCGCTGCACGCGCAGACGCCGTGACCCTGCAGGAACCAAGAGAGTTGCATCGTCGTCGTAACCCGCTCACGGGTCGATGGGTTCTTGTTTCAGCGCAGCGCAATGCGCGCCCGTGGCAGGGCGAGGTCTCTCGTGGCGATACGCCGCCGCGCGTCGATTTCGACCCAGGCTGCTATCTCTGCCCGGGAAATCGCCGTGCTAATGGTCAAATCAATCCGGCCTATGAAGGTCCGTATGTATTTGACAATGATTTCCCCGCGCTTCGACCGGGCGCCGTTGATCACCGTGAAGAACGACAAGGCTCCGCACTGTTTGCCTTCGAAACCGTGCGGGGACACTGTCGCGTGGTGTGCTACTCACCTGACCACAGCGCCGGCCTCAGCAACCTGTCGACGACACAAATTCGCGCAGTCATCGACACTTGGGCCACTGAGTCAGACCAACTCGGGCAAACCCATCGCTGGGTGCAAGTGTTCGAGAATAGGGGTGCGATGATGGGCTGCTCCAACCCGCACCCCCACGGCCAAATCTGGGCCTCGGACCATCTGCCTGACGAAGCCACACTCGAAGATCAGCATCAACGTGAGTACTTCACTATACATGGCGAAGCGCTACTCGCCGCGGTAGCTCGCGAGGAGTTCGAAGGTCCGCGGCACGTCTGGGCAAACCACCAGTGGCTCGTGATCGTGCCATGGTGGGCAAGTTGGCCGTTTGAAACATTGGTGCTGCCACGCCAAGCGGCTGCACGGCTCGAAGTGCTCGATGACACGGCTCGAGATTCGCTGGCGGAGACCTTGCATCAGCTGACCCGGCGCTATGACCAATTGTTCGAGTGTGCGTTTCCCTATTCGATGGGCTGGCACGGGGCGCCGTACTTGCAGCAAGACCTGCGACCCTGGCAGGTCCATGCTCATTTCTATCCACCGCTGCTGCGCTCGGCAACGGTACGCAAGTTCATGGTTGGCTACGAAATGCTCGCCGAAGCGCAGCGGGACCTCACGCCTGAGGACGCGGCGCGACGACTTCGTGAACTCGCCGTGTTGGCATAAGGTCTTCATGATCTCGCAGCAATTGCTCCAGCAGGCGCGTACGGCACTTCAAAAACACCTGAAGCGCGACAGCGTGATTGAGTCTTTCGCACCGGGGCGGGTTAATCTTATCGGCGAACACACCGACTACAATGATGGCTTCGTGCTGCCCTGTGCGCTGGAGCTCGGCACAGCGATCGCTATGGCCCCGCGCAAGGACCGACGAATCGTAGCCATCAGCGTTGCGAGCACTCAGATACTCCGTGACGAGTTTTCGCTGGATGAGCCGCTTACTCCGTTGCCCCGAGGTGCGTGGGGCAACTATTTGCGCGGCATGGTGGCCGCAGTGCAGGACACCGGCCATACGCTGAATGGCATGGATCTGGCCATCGTCGGCAACGTGCCGCAAGGCGCGGGCCTCTCCTCGTCGGCCTCGCTGTCCGTTGCCATCGGCAAGATGCTGCACACTGTGACTGAACCGTCAGCGGGTGCGACTCCGTCTTCTTTGACACAGATGGCCCGCTGGGCGCAGTGGACTGAATATCACTACGCGGGATGTCAGTGCGGCATCATGGATCAGATGGCTGCGGCCGTGGCGGCACCCGCTGAGGCCCTGCTGCTTGACTGTCGAGACCTATCGATCGAAAGGATCGTTTTACCGGCCGACTGGTGCGTCCTGATCGTCGACTCGGGCATACGGCGAGAGCTTGTTGCCAGCGAGTACAACCAACGACGCACACAATGCGATACCGCCGCACAGCACTACGGCGTGGCGACGTTACGCGATTTGCAGCCTGCGCAACTCTCGTTACGCCGCGATTCACTGGACGAGGTCTGCTTTCGCAGGGCGCGCCACGTCCTCACGGAGAACGCGCGCGTGCTTGATGCCGCAGCCGCGCTCAAAGCGACGGATCTGCGGGACTTTGGGGCATTGCTGCGCGGCTCGCACGAGTCGCTGAGAACAGACTTCGAGGTCACCGTACCTGAAGTCGATGCCCTCGCCGCGGAGTTGAATTCACTGATTTCGCGCCACGCTGACGGCTGCGGGGGTGCGCGCATGACAGGCGGGGGATTCGGAGGTTGCGTGATTGCCGTAGTGCCGCGCGGTGCCGCTCAGCCAATCCTCGCAGGGTTACGGCAGTCGCTGGGCGAGCGGCAAGTTTTTACCGTCGGACTCAACTAGATGCGTACACTCGGTGGGCATGAACGTTCAGTTGGCTGAGATCGTCGAGACTTGCAAAGCGGCGGGCGTGCCACTCGAAGGCGAGGTGCCCGTCGACCGTGCCGTCACGGGCGTCGCTGCCGTGCAGTCCTGCGGCACCGGCGATCTGGTGTTTGCCGACAAGCCGGCATTGCTCGCCCATGTACTCGAGCGCCGGCCGGCTGTCGTTGTGGCGGCACGCGGTCTACGTGACGCCGTCGTAAGTCTCGCCCCGACGACAGTGGTCTTGTTCACGAGCAACGTCGCACTCGCCCACTCGATCATCAAGCAGCGCTATGCCGGGCGAAACTACGCCGCCGCCGAATGGGAAGGCCCGATACACCCTTCAGCGATCGTGCACCCCACGGCGATCATTGACCCGAGCGCCTGGATTGAGCCACGTGTAGTGGTTGGTCGAAACACGCGTATCGGACCACGCGCACGCATCATGTCGGGCGCTGTCGTCGAACATGATGTCGTCATCGGCAGCGATACGGTGGTGCACCCCAATGCGGTGGTCGGCTACGGGTGCGTACTCGGCAACGAGGTCGTGATTGGTCCCGGGAGCATTATCGGCTCGGAAGGGTTCGGCTTTGCGCAGGACGCACAGCGCCGCAGTCACCCGATCCCGCAGACGGGCCGTGTGATCATTGGCAATCGAGTGCGTGTTGGTGCCAACAACACCATTGACCGCGCGACCTACGCCGAAACGCGCATCGGCAGCGGCACCAAGTTCGACAATCTCTGCCACGTGGCACACAACGTTGATATCGGCGAGGACTGCCTGCTGACGGCCATGTTCTGTATTGCGGGCTCAAGCCAGGTGGGAAATCGCGTCATCGCCAGTGGTCAAACCGGCATCATCGATCACGTCAAAGTCTGCGATGACGTGGTACTTGTACATCGCGCCGGCGTAGTCAAAGATATCGATCAACCGGGTGCCCATGCTTCGTTGCCGACCCAACCACTCGATGAGTATCTGCGCAACACGGCAGCCGCTCGCAAAAATGCTGAGCTGCGCAAGCGGGTGGCGGAACTCGAGAAAGCGCTGGCAGCGAGTCGCGGAACAGAGGCCGGAAATTAGGGTCAGTTGACCCGCTGGGTCTGCGCGGCGAGCAACTCACCCTGTTCGCTAACATCCAGTTGCACTTCGATGGGTTGGCAGCAGATCTGGCAATCCTCGATGTAGCAGCGCGATGTGTCGGTCAGATCGATCATCGAGCCGTACACCTCGGCGCACCACGGGCACTGCAATTCCACGAATACGCCGAGTTCGCCACTGGCGACGTCTGAGCCCGGTTCGAATACCGGCTCAAGACCGTAGAGCGTATCGATGCTCGCCGAATCCAGCGAGTGGGCAGCACGGGTTAATTCGTCGATCCGGGAACGCGACATGCCGATACGATACTCAACCTGTCAGCAAGGCGGCGGGGTTGCGGGCGACATCGGGAAACCGCGCCTCGAAGTGCCTTCGCCAGATGACAGGCATATCTTCGTAGCGTGTGACCTTGCGGCCGTAGCAACGCGAGACGAACGTACCCTGCGTCTCACCCATCTGCAGCCAAGCCGGGAAGTCGAGTACGTCGGTGAAGGTCTGCGCAGCCGTCGGGTTACGGTTTGCGGGATCACGCACCTCACGCCACGAACCGACGTAGGTCGACCAATCATTGACGTTAAAGGGGCGTTGACCAGGCGCCACGGCCTCGTTGCGGAGCATCACATCTCCTTGGATGGCGAGTTCGTCACCTTGGAGCCAGGCCGGACCGATCGACGAAACGGTCGTGCCGTTCACACCCGGAGTCGCCTCGCGGGTCGGACCGTTACCGTTCATGGGGTACGTTTGCCGCCCGAATCGCGGCGCCGCATAACGCACCGGAAGAGTCTGGCCCGTGAATGGATTAGCAAACTGCTCGAGAAGGCTCACCTCACCCGGGGGAGTGTAGAAGTTCGCACTCGCGCGCAATACCTCGTACGAATCGTTACCGATGTCACGGGTACGAAACCATAGACCCACGTGCATATCCCAAAACGGCGTCGCCACCGCACCGCGCAGACCATAGCGCACGCCACGCAGCCACCAGAAGCTGAGACCCTCGTCCATCGACCAGGCGAGCTTGCGAAACGCGAGGCTCAGCTGCCGAGGTTCACGGAGTGCCTCAATTCCCGCCCCAGCCGATCCGGGAACGTCTTTATCCCTCATGGCGGCCTGCGAGGTGTCGCCCGACGCAGCGACAGTGCTGAGCGCCAGCGCGGCGCCCAGACAATGACGTCGGTCGAAATTCACCGGGGATTCATCGGCGCTTGAGGCGCTCATGGCTTCGATCGACTGAGCAGCGTGCGAACACCGGCCTCGATCTGCTCCATCATCAACGTAAAGCCATCGCTCTCGCCGTAATACGGATCAGGGACTTCTCGATCCCCAAGAAAGAGCTCGATGGGTGTCGCCACACCCGCCGGGCAACGGGCCTGTAGTTGCGCCAGATTGTCTCGATCCATCGCAAGGATCAGATCATGGCTCGAAAAGTCCTCCGTCGAGATTTCACGGCAGCGGAACGCACTGAGGTCGTAACCGCGCGCAGCACAGGCTTCGATGGAGCGGGGGTCTGCCGTGTCGCCGACGTGCTTGTCCTTGAGGCCCGCGGAATTGAACCGCCACGCCGTCGCACCGGCGCGCAATGCGAGAGTGCGCGCGACGACCTCGGCGGCCGGAGAGCGGCAATAGTTGCCGGCATCGACGAACAAGACTTTCATGGTCTGACTCCTTTCTCGCAACTCGTGACTGCAGCGTCGACGCGTTGCAGCCAATCACCGGGATACCGCTCTACGTACCATGCACGCAGGGCGGCGGTGGCCGCGCGAAACTCCTCGCGCTGCGCCTCGCTCATGTAATCCACCGTACCACCACCCTGCATAAAGCGCTCGAGCGCCGGTGCTTCGCGCTCCTTGGCTGCTTGACGAGTCGCCTTGGCGAGATCTCCGAAAGCGACCCGTACGGCCTGCTGTACATCGGCTGGCAAACGCTCCCAGCCCACGGCCGAGTACCACCAGATCGCCGCCATGTAACTGTGACGATCGACGAACAAGTGACGAATATGCTCGTCGAACTTCATGCCCATCAC
>JBJTBK010000111.1:0-14347 GCA_046091245.1 Nevskiaceae bacterium
GCGGAGATACTCTCCAGCCCCATGACCAATAAGGCGTCGAGAATTCGAACACTTTGATTTTCATGGGGCAGACCCCGAATCAGATGTGTGGATGAATGGAGCGGGCGATGGGAATCGAACCCACGTTAGTAGCTTGGGAAGCTACAGTTCTACCATTGAACTACGCCCGCTTCGGCATTGATCGATTCTAGGCGCATGGGCAGAGCGGCGGCAACACGCGTGGCGCCTCAGCGTCGGCTTCAGTCCTTGAAGAACGGCTCGACCGTACCCTTGCGCTGGATGGTCAGCGGCTGACCGCGCCGGTCGAGCGTCTTGCCGAGCGCCACCCGAATCCAACCCTCGGAGATGCAGTACTCCTCGACGTTGGTGTACTCGACGCCGCCCAGGCGGATGCCGATGCTGCGCTCGAGCAGCGTGGCGTCGTAATGCGGGCTGCGCGGGTTGACGCTCAGCCGATCAGGAAATTCCGTTGTCATGTCACATCCAACCCCAAGTCCAGCCGTCGCGCGGAATGCGTGAGGGCACCTACGGAGATCACATCCACGCCCGTCGTCGCGATCGCGCGAACCGTATCGAGTCGTACATTGCCAGAGGCCTCGAGTATCGCCCGGCCGGCCGTCATCGCTACCGCCTCGCACAACTGCTCGAGCGTCATGTTGTCGAGCAGGACGCAATGCGGCGCCAGCGGCAGTGCCTCGGCGAGTTGCTGCAACGTGTCGACTTCGATCTCGATGACTCGCATGTGACCGCCCAGCGCCTTGGCGCGCAGTAGCGCCGGGCGTACGCCGCCCGCTGCGGCGATGTGATTGTCCTTGATCAAGATGGCGTCAGCCAACGAATAGCGATGGTTGATGGCACCGCCGAGTCGCACGGCACGCTTCTCGAGCGCGCGCAAACCGGGCGTCGTCTTGCGGGTGCAGGTAATGCGCGCGGAGGTCTCGGCAACGGCCTCGACATAGCGCCGCGTCAGCGTCGCAATCCCAGACAGATGGCCCATGAAATTCAGCATGGTGCGTTCGGCCATCAAGATCGAGCGGGCCGAGCCACTGATGGTGGCGATACGGTCCCCGGGAGCCACCGTCGCCCCATCGCCGCGCTCTACGGTCAAACGCACCTCAGCATCGAGCAGTCGCAGCGCCAGGCGGGCCGCGTCGATACCGGCGATAACCCCGGCTTCCCGCGCCCGAAACTCCGCGCTCATCTGTGCGCCAGGTTCGATCGCACTGTCGCTCGTCAGATCTCCGGCCGGCGCCAGATCCTCCAGCAACGCGAGCCGGACGATAGGCTCAAGGATGACAACGGGCAACGCAGGGGCATCGATCGCGTGAGTCATGAGGAAGTCGCCATCCCTGAAGTCGGCAAAAACTCGAGATCGCCGGCCGCGGTTCGGCGCAGAAACGTGCGCTGCGCAACGGACGAGGCGGCAGGATAATCGCTGCGGTAATGGCCGCCACGACTTTCTCGCCGTGCCAAAGCGGCGGAAACGATCAAGCGTGCCGCGACGAGCGCGCTGGGCCAGCCGAGACGCGTGCCCTGCTCCGCGATCCACTGTGACAGCGTGGCAAGGCCTGCCGCGTCGCGGATCACGCCGCAATCGCGGCTCATACGTTCGCGCAAGGGCAGCAACATGTCCGCGGCCAGCAAAGGTGGAGCCTGCATCGCGACCGCGGCCGTAGCGCTCAGCGAAGTGTCGCGCAGCCGATCAGCGATACGCCGCGCGAACACCACGGCTTCGAGCAAGGAGTTCGAAGCGAGCCGGTTGGCGCCATGCGCGCCGGTCGATGCACACTCACCGCAGGCCGACAAACCGGGCACCGAACTGCGACCCCACAGATCCGTGGCAATGCCTCCCATGTGGTAGTGCGCAGCCGGAGCCACGGGTATGGGCTGGGTACGTGGGTCGACGCCGGCCTGCTGGCAGGCGGCAAATACTGTCGGGAAACGCTCGGGGAATTCTTTGCCCACACTCTGCCGACAGTCTAGCAATGCACCCCGCCCCGCCATTCGCTCAGCATGGATCGCCCGCGCCACGACATCACGCGGGGCCAACTCGGCCTGCGGGTGATAACGGGCCATGAACGCCGTGCCATCAGCATTTACAATTCGCGAGCCCTCACCACGTAACGATTCGGTGGCAAGCGGCGCAGGATCCGCGGCGACATCGATCGCCGTTGGATGAAATTGCACGAACTCAGGATCGGCAACGACGGCACCCACATTGAACGCCTGCGCCAATGCTGCGCCGCGCGCCTCTTTGGGGTTCGTGGTCACGCGATACAGGCCCCCTGCGCCACCCGCGGCCATGACAGTCTCTGCCGCGCTGATGACGGCCTCGCCCGAGGCGCTGCGCGTCATTACGCCAGCCACCCGTCCTTCGTTCTCGGTGAGCGCGACGGCGCGAACGCCCTCGAGGACGGTGACATGAGACGCGCGACGTACCGCCGCAACCAAGGTTTCCATGATGGCGCGACCCGCAAGATCGCCGGCAACGCGAGCGACGCGCGGTTGCGAATGCGCGGCTTCCAATGAGAGCGCAAATCGACCCATCGCGGTGCGATCAAAGGGCACGCCGATCTGTACCAGTGCCTCGACGGCAGCTGGCGCTTCGCGCGCGATGAGTAACGCGACTGCAGGGTCAACGAGGCCAGCACCTGCGACGATCGTATCGGTAGCGTGTTGCTCAGGGCTGTCGGCAGGATCGAGCGCTGCGGCAAGTCCTCCTTGCGCCCAAGCGCTGGCCGCCGCCTGACCGAACACGGTAGGCGAGAGCACGATGCAACGACGCGGCGCCAGACGCAGCGCCGCAAACAAACCGGCACGACCTGCACCGACGATCAAGACGTCGGTGGTGAGTGAGGGTGTCACGAAAAGTGCATGGCGAGCACATCGACGGGGGGGCGCCCGGTCACGAAGTCCGCAGGACGCGCCGAAGGCGGCAACGCCAGCATGCGCTCGATCGCGGTTCGCGCCCGCACGGCCACGCTCTCTGGCACCTCAACCTCGTGCTTGAGATCGCGTAGCGCCTCGTAGATGGACGCGAGCGTGATGCGCTTCATGTGTGGACAAAGATTACAGGGACGGACGAACTCGGTGGTCGGACTGCCCTGCGCGACGTTGTCGGACATCGAGCACTCCGTCAGTAGCACGACCTTCGCCGGCGCGTTCTTTTGAACCCAGTCTGCGAGCGCGGCCGTCGAGCCCGCATAATCGGCGGCCGCCAACACGTCGGGCGGGCACTCGGGGTGCGCGAGAATCAATGCCCCTGGAAAGCTTTGCTTGAGACTCGCCACGTCCGCCGCCGTGAAGCGCTCGTGAACCTCGCAGCGGCCCTGCCAGGTGATGACCCGAATAGACGTCTGCGTGGCAACGTTGCGCGCGAGGTATTCGTCGGGAATCACGATCACCTTGTCGGTGCCCCACTCAGCCGCCGCCCACTCGGTAACCTGCACTGCGTTCGATGACGTGCAGCAAATGTCGCTTTCGGCTTTCACCTCGGCGGACGAGTTGACGTAAGTCACTACCGGCACACCGGGGTGAGCCTCACGCATGAGCCGCACATCGCGCCCGGTGATCGAGGCGGCCAACGAACAACCGGCGCGCAGATCTGGAATGAGCACCGTTTTGCGCGGGTTGAGGATCTTGGCTGTCTCCGCCATGAAATAGACGCCGGCTTGCACGATGACATCGGCCGAGGTGCGCGTGGCCTCGCGCGCCAGTTGCAGCGAGTCACCGCGAATGTCCCCTACGCAACCGAACACATCCGGGGTCATGTAGTTGTGGGCCAGCACCACGGCATTGCGCTCGGCCTTCAGCTGATTGATGGCATGCACATAGGGCGCCAGCATCGGCCACTCCACCGCTGGGACTACGTCCTTGACCCGCTCGTACGCCGCCGCGGTGGCACGCTCCACCTCAGGTGTAAAGGCAAGCCCGTGACCCTGCGGCAGCGCGGTATCGCTGCCGTGACCCGGAATCTCACACTTGTCTTGACCGCCCGTCAGGGCGTCGATGATGCGACCCATGGGGGGAGTTTATCGCACCTGAATCGGGGGTATTGACATCTGTCAAAGTACTTCGTAAATTAAAGTACGTTGAATCACACAGTACCTAACCGCCCGTAAAGGGCTATCGGAGATCACCATGAGTGAAGTTAGCCACACCCCCGAAGAGAACCTCGCCTTTCTGCGTCAGCTGGCCACGGCTGGAAAGGACGCGCCGTTAATGGCCCGGGCCCTACCTGATCGCCGGCGGCGGCTGGTTTGGCGCCGCGAGCCTGATCCAGTGGCCGCCGCTTCGCGAACTGTTCGGACTCGACTTCGGCCAGGCCATGCTGGCGTGGCTCTTGGCCGCCGCCGGGTTTGCCCTCCACCTGACCCTGCTGATTCGACGCGACCGAAACAAGGTCGAGAACTCAGCCAACCTCGCGGTCAACGCCACATGGTTGGGAGTCGGCTTCGGCATCTTCGCCTTCTGGCTGGGTGTCGCCGCGATGGCGTACCAGCGCGGCGATGGCTTCGTCATGAACACCATCCCCCTGCAAGTGCTGTCGGTCTACGGCATTGCGTGGACGATCGCGGCCGCGGTGACGGGTCACCGCTGGATGAAGGCGAACGCCTTCTTCGCGCTGCTCACCGTCCCGGTGCTCGGCTTGTTCGTCGGTACAGGTCACGAATACCTGATTTACGCGATCGCTCTCGCCTTGACTGCCGTGGTTCCGGGCGTGCGCCTCGTGCGTCTCGCGCAGCACAATCAGGGCTGAGCGCATGAACGAGTTCAACATCAATGCGCTGGATGACGTCATCCACGGACGCATTCGGCTCGGAGTGATGGCCTACCTCGTCGGTGCCGAGACAGCGGATTTCAGCGCGCTGAAAACGCACCTCGGCACGACGGACGGCAACCTCTCGGTGCATCTGCGCAAACTCGAGGAGGTCGGCTTCATCACCATCGACAAGTCGTTCCGCGGACGAAAGCCGGTCACCGCGGTAAGCCTGACGCCGAGCGGCCGTGAGGCCTTCACGCACTACCTCAGCGCCCTGTCCGGGCTGATCGGCCCCCGCTGATCAGTCCGGACGCTCAGGCGATTACTCAGCGTCAACTACTTTGTCCGCTCGATCCCAGACCCTAGGTGAACTTGAGCATGGCAAGCAAAAATGAGGTCGCTGTGACGTACAAGAGGCCCATTCGAGTCGTGATGTCGAACGTCAGGGCCTTCATTTCGCTGCGTAAGGTAGCGAACTCGGCTTTCATCTCGCCTCGAACGGCGGCGAACTCGGTTTTAGTCTCTCGCCGCAAGGCGGCAAACTCGGCCTCGGTAGCAACCTCATGCGCATGCTCGTGATCATGGCCATGTTCATGCGCGTGCTCGTGCTCGTGACCATGATCGGGATGATGGTCATGCTGCTCGAGCCGCCCAAGGACCAAGGCGATCTCAGTACGGACCGTAGCGATATCGGCCCGAATCGTGGCGACGTCGGCCTTGCTAGCGAAGTCGGCTGTCATTTTTTGTTCCAGGGACTCGACGACCTCGCGGGCTTGGTCGTTGGGGATGTTGATTCGGGTAAGCGCGTCATAGAGCGATGTGGCGAGTGACATGGGGCCTCCGGGGGAATCCCGGCAACGCTAGCGGCAGACTTCCAACAAGCCACCTCGCAAATCTCGCAGGTTTAAGGAATTACCCAAACCCTACCGACGGCGACATCACGATGCATCATGCATATCCGGTCGTTTCGTACCGATTTGCCGCCTTGGCGAGCACCTCGCCCACCGACTGCCGCAGCGAAGCCGGCCCCAAGACCTCGACGTTGGGTCCGTGCCGGAGGATGTCCATCACGAGCTCGGCGAGGCAGCGGGGTCTCGAGATCCGATCGACCGAGAACACGCGCAACTCCTCGCGCTCGTGGCACCAGGTGGCGAGATACCAGTTGCTGCGATAGAAGGCGAGCCGAGACCCGCTCAGACATGCTCCAACACGGCCAGCAACTTGTAACCCCCGAACGCGAGTAGCACGACGATGAAGCCGAGCAGAAACTTCAACACGTCTTTGGTGGACTCCTTCACGCGACGAGCATGGCAGGTCGGCACCGGGTTGGTTGAAAGACTGAGTTAGTTGACAGACTGGCCTTGCCCATGTACCTTTCCGCTACAAGGTACCGTTATGACTACTGAGATCGACCTCAAACTCCTACCGCTGCGCAAAGGCCTGCTCGAATTCGTCGTCCTGAAAATCGTCGCTGGGCCTAGCGTGTATGTGCCCGATATCCTTCGTCGCCTCGCCGACACCGAGTTTGCGACCCAGGAAGGCACACTCTACCCCCTGCTCAGCAAACTGCGCCGCGAAGGTCTAGTTCAGTATGAGTGGCAGGAGTCGGAGAGCGGTCCGCCACGCAAGTACTACCAACTGACCGATGCCGGGCGCGCCCAGGTGCACGCGCTCGACCAATACTGGCTGCAACTGCACCGCACCATCGCCGACCTCGGGTCTACACCATGCAACGCGTGATCACCGTCAGTCTCAACCACAACCCGTATACGCTCGAGGAGGACGCCCACGCGCGCCTCGAGCAGTATCTCGCCGAGTCTGCCGCGACGCTCGCCGGCAACCCCGACCGCACCGAGATCCTTGCCGACCTCGAGCAGGCGATTGCCGATCAATGTTCACGACGCCTGCAGGCGGGACGCACGGTGATCACCCTCGCTGAGTTGCAACCCGCGCTCGAAGAAATCGGCCGAGTGGCGGACCCGGCGGCGGCCGATACGGTTAAGCAGGACGCCACGGCCGAGTCGGTCACGCGAGCCGGGCTCGAACAGGTAAGCGAAGGGGCTTGGATTAGCGGTGTGTGCAACGGCCTCGCGCGCAGCGCGGGCATCGACGCGACGCTGACGCGGGTGATCGCCCTGGTGCTGCTGTTTGTCACCGGCGGCACGATGGTGGTGCTGTATCTGGCGCTGATGCTGCTGATGCCCTACGCACCCTTGCAGATCGACGGCCCACCACTACGCAAGATCCCCGCCAAGTGTCGCGAGATCGTGACCTCGCTCAGAGCGAAGATCGCTGCGCTGGTTTAAGCGGCCCTAGCGTCAGCCGTGCCAGCGGCCCAAGGCTTAGCGCTCCTCGATCGTCGCGTACTTGAGTACGGCGAACACCATCACCATCGATAGCACGAAGTCGCCGAAGCTCGTGTAGTACAGCCACATATCCTTGGAGAAATACGTGGCGACGAGATAGTTCACCGTCGCCATGATGACGCCCAGAACGCCCATGCCGAATGAGAACCGCCGCGTGTCGATCGGCGCCGGCATATACCGCAGTAGCCGACCACCGAAATAGTTTCCTTTGTTGAAGAGCGAGTCAGCAAACATCAGCATGGCGATGAAACCACCAAGGAAAGTGCTTTTCATCTTCACGGCCCAGTCGCCAGCGAACGCGTAGGAGAAGGCTGCCGACACCAACAGCATGAACACGCCGAATATGGCAAGACCGCCGAGCAGGTCGACCTTCACGAAGCGCTGTACGACGACGACGGCGAGACCCGCTCCCGCGGTGATCAACGCCGAGAAACTCAGATCGTCCGTCACCTTGGCGAGAATGAAAAACAGCGCACCGAGCGACAGATCAACTGCGAGAGAATATTTGTTACGGTGCCACTGCGCGCGGGCGCGCGCCTCCTCGTCATCGTGCTGAGGGTCTGGCTGAGAGGTCACGCTGGCTCCACAAAGTCGGTCTTGTCGATGTAATAGTGCAGAAAAGAAGTCGTCACTCCGCCGCTCTCACGCACGGCTTCGTGCGATAGGCGAGCACCGACCTTGCGCATCGCGGCCTGCGACCGCAGGTTGTCGGTGCCAACATGGAACCAGACGCGATCGACGAAGCGGAACGCGTGCTGCAACATCAGCCGCTTGAGTTCACGGTTGTGGTGTCCGCCCCAACATGCACGCACGAGGAAAGTGTAGCCGACGACCACGTCGTTCGCTTCCGGGTTCCAAGCGTAGTAGCTTGATGAGCCGATGACAGCCCCTGTGCCACGATCCTGCACCAGCAATGCGCCGCCCGACTCGAGCAGTCGCTCGAACAAGCGTGCAAAAACCGATTCACGCCAACGATCGGGCTCGGGATGTTGCGCCCAGATCAGCGGATCCGAAGCCGCTTGCAGCAGCGGCGCGTAGTCGCCGCGCTCGAGCGGCCGCAACGTGATCCGCGTACCGCTCAGATGAGGCTGGCCATCGAATTTCACGTCATTGAATCTGTAGGTTCGGAAGGGAGGTTCCAGGCCAACACCATCGCCGGCAATGAGGCGGCCAGCATGGCGGCGGAAATCAACAACACCGTGATGCCAAGACCCATCTCGCTGCCCGCGGGGGATGGATCGACCTGCAGGGCGTCTTCCGCAATGTATAGCAGCACATAGACCGTGAACGCGACGGTCAACAGCCGGTAGGCAATCGTGAAAGCCGCATCGCGCGCCGAAATCTGCAGCTCATCAAGCAACTCATTCGGGGAATCGGCGATATGTCGAACCGCCTTGCGCAGCACGAAGTACAGCACTGTCGATGCTACCACCAGCCGACGACGGGCCGCCTGCTGGCGAAAGCGCGAGGGGGCGCGATCGTTGAGGCTCTTGAGTACCTCGCTTTCGGTGACGCCCTCCAGCCAGTAAATACGATTACGCTTTTTTTCGCCCCTGTTATCGCTCATGTTACTTACTCTTTCGAAACGGCTTGATGGAGAAAATCTCACCGACCTCGGCACCGAGCACGCCTGCGATCTTGAGCGCCAGCAGCAGACTCGGGCTGTACTCACCGCGTTCGAGATAGCCGATGGTCTGGTAGTGCACGCCCACCGCATCGGCCAGTTGCTGACGGCTGAGGCCCTGCTGCAGGCGTAGTTCCTCAACGCGATTGAAAACCGGGTCTTCTTTCGAACGGCTCATACCTAAACAGCATAAATGCTATGTAGCATTCATGCAATACCCGGTTGGCAAACAGCCGTGATAACGTCGCGGCCATGAAAACCAAGAAGGACATCGTCGACAACTGGCTGCCGCGATACACGGGCTCGGCTCTCGAGGACTTCGGCCAACACATACTGTTGACCAACTTCGGCAACTATCTCGATTTGTTCGCGGCGCAAACGGGGGCTGAAGTCGTCGGCCGCGATCGCCCGATGCCGAACGCCACGGCCGACGGCATCACCATGATCAACTTCGGCATGGGTAGTGCCAACGCGGCCACGGTGATGGACCTGCTGTCGGCGATCAACCCCAAAGCCGTACTGCTTCTTGGCAAATGCGGCGGCCTCAAGCGCAAGAACCAGATTGGTGATCTCGTGCTACCGATCGCCGCCATCCGCGGCGAAGGTACCTCCGACGATTATCTGCTACCCGCAGTGCCGGCCCTGCCCGCGTTCAGCCTGCAACGCGCGGTATCGACCATGATTCGGGATCTCGACTGTGACTACTGGACAGGGACGGTCTACACCACCAACCGTCGGGTCTGGGAGCACGACGATGAGTTCAAGGAGTACCTGCGCAAGACGCGCTGCATGGCCATCGACATGGAAACCGCGACGATTTTCGCTGCCGGCTTCGCGAACTCGATTCCCTCAGGCGCGCTGCTGCTCGTCAGCGATCAACCGATGGTGCCCGAGGGCGTGAAGACGGAAGCCTCGGATCGCAAAGTCACCAACGAATTCGTCGACCGTCACATTCGTATTGGTATCGAGGCGCTACGGCTGATCCGCCGCCACGGCAAAAGCGTCAAGCACCTGCGTTTCGACGAGTGATACGCAAGGTCACATCGAATCGCTTGCCGATGTGACGCTTCTGCAAATCCTCACCAACCGCTTCACCATCGGCGATGGCGTCGAGATTACGGTTGGTCTCATTACGCAGAATCACCACCAAATCGAGCGGCTGCGCGAGTGCGAACGGAAACTCATGCCAGGTGCCAAGATGCATGAGAAAGCCGCAGTCGCCATCGAAGCTGAAGGCTTTCGCGGCAGGCAAATCCGGCAACTGTGCTTCACCCGGGGGCGCCACCACCACGGCATAGGGCTGACCATTCAGCGGCAGGAAAGCCTGCGTATGCTTGAAGTGCCGCTCCATCCACACGACATCGAGGGCCCGCGGTCGGACCCGGGCGACAGAGAGGCAGGTGTCCGCATCGGAAATGAAGCGCGGCTTCTCGACCAACTCCACCGCATCGTCATAGAAGCGCGTGCGGCTCGTCGGTCGACCGCGATCGACTCCGACCAACTCACCGAATGGCGCGATGTTTTCCGGCGTGGCCGCCAGCAGCGGCAATTCGAGGATCCGCGACACGCGCGGGCTCAGCGAAACACCTTCGCCCAGAAGGTTTTCATGTCTTCCCACGACTGACGATCGGTCTTTTCGTCGTAGGCCAAGGGCAGGTTGTACTTCTTGCCCTTGTCGGTCGCTTCGGGGTTGGTGAAGCCGTGTTTGGCGCCGGGATAGGAGATGAACTGATAGTCGACGCCGAGTTCATCCATTTCTTTGCGGAAGGCTGCCTGATCGTCCGCAGGGACCATACCATCCGCTTCGCCGTGGCAAATCAGCACGCTCGGCTTGAACTCGCCGGGCTGAGCCACATGCGCGCGGGTCAGTGCGCCATGGAAACTCGCCCCCCCGCGTAGCGGCGCGCCGATACGGCCCATGTGCAACGACAAGGCACCACCCAAGCAATAGCCCATGGCACCGATGCGATCCGGATCGACCAGCGGATGCGCTTTGAGTTGCTCGTAGGCCGCCTTGAGGCGGTCGCCCATTGCCGGCACGTCGCTGAAAAGGCCACCCATCAAGCTGCCCGCCTCGGCGGCATCTGCCGCCTCACGCCCATCGCCGTATACATCGGTCGCCATGGCGACAAACCCAAGCCCCGCCAGTTCGCGGGCCCGACGACGAAGGTAATCATTGAGGCCCCACCACTCAGGTAGCACGATAAGCCCCGGACGCTTGCCGGAGCGCGACGGGTCGTATGCCAGGTAGCTCGCCAAATCGCGTCCGCCTGCCTGGTAGCGAATGATGTCGGTATGGGACGTGTCGGGCATGGGCGCAACCAAGGAGTCAGAGTGAGGATAACGTAACTTTCGCAAGTCATGAGGCTTCGATGCAAGCCTGTTGTGCATCGAATGCCGCGAGCCGGGCGATTTGCAGTGCGATAATACCCGGCATGCCGGACAGCCAACCGACCCAGACCGCCGGCGCGCCGCCGCAGCGCCGGATCCGCAGTTATGTGTTGCGCGCAGGCCGCATCACGGCAGCGCAGCAGCGCGCACTGCAGGAGTTGTGGCCCCGATACGGCATCGACGGACCCGCGCCAGGTGTGACGGCACACCTCGATCTCTCACAACTGTTCGGCCGCATCGCACCGTTGGTCGTCGAAATTGGTTTCGGTAACGGCGACAACCTGCTCGCCCTCGCGAGCCGGGAGCCTGAGCGCAATTTTCTCGGCCTCGAGGTTCACCGCGCTGGCGTCGGACACCTGATGCATCAAGCCGCCGAGGCCGATCTGCGCAATGTGCGCATCGCCTGTCACGACGCCGTGGAAGTGTTGTCGCAGCAGCTCGCGCCGGGCTGTATCGACGTGGTATTGATCCTGTTTCCGGATCCTTGGCACAAAACGCGACACCACAAGCGCCGACTGATCCAACCCGAGTTCGTCGAGCTGCTTGCCTCGCGCCTGCGACTCGGCGGCCGCTTGAACCTTGCTACGGACTGGGAGCCCTACGCGGTGCACATGCTCGAGGTGATTGGCGCCAATGCTGCGTTCCGTAATCTTGCACTCGCCGGGTCTGCGTACGTACCGAGGCCCGACTGGCGCGCCCTCACTCGTTTCGAACGTCGCGGGCAGCGTCTAGGACACGGTGTCTACGATCTATCGTTCGAGCGGATCCCCACTGAGGGCTGAGGCTATCTAAGATTTCCCGCTCACGGAGTGCCAAGCGCGAAGCTCGCGCGTATGCCATCGACGATGAACTGAACCGCGAGCGCGCCCAGCACCACGCCGAGCAAGCGGTTAGCGACGTTCGTGCCGGTGGCACCCAGCAGTCGCATGAGTCGACCGGCGCCCAGCATCATCAGAAGCGAAATGAGCAGCACCAGCAGCGCTGCACCGAGCAGCACCGAAAAGAGTGCCGGCTGCGCTAGCACCGACACCGGACCGAACCAGAGCAGAATCGTGGTCAACGCACCAGGCCCCGACAGAAACGGGAACGCCAACGGGAATACCGAAATGTCGGCCCGCCGACGGCTTTCCGCTTGCTCCTCGCTCGAGGTGCGCGTACCGGATTCGCGAGCGAAGACCATCTCGAGCGCTACCAGGAAGAGCAATAGACCGCCGAAGATGCGAAATGAATCAACACTGACGCCAAGCGCATCAAGGAAGGCCGCGCCGCTCAGCGCAAAGCCGATGATGATGAAGGTCGCCACCATCACGGCCTTAATCGCCATACGCCGCCGATACGCGGCACTTGCACCCTCAGTCAAGGTGGCAAACACGGGGACGAGCGAGATCGGCTCGACCACGAGAAAAAACACGACGAAAAATTTGAGGAAGGATTCGAGCATAGGTCAACTGCGCGCATTGTCGCCGGTCGGTGTGTCATCCACCAGTGCAATCTCACCGGCCGACGTGACGGTGATTTCGATGGGGCGCAGGCGTCGCCCGACGCAGGGTCCCGCAACGCACTGACCCGAATCGGGGGCAAATAGTGCGCCGTGCGAAGCGCAGATGATCAGCTCACGCTCAGCGGTCAAAAAATGATGCGCTCGAAGATCGAGCGGATGCCCTGCATGCGGGCAGGTATTTTCGTAGGCACGCACGCCGCCTTCGGGAAGAGCGACGACGAATCCACGGCGAGGCCAGTCGCCCTCACCGATGCGAAATCCGTAACTGCCCGTCGCTTCGAGATCATGCAGCGTGCAGACGATGGTGCCCGGGCACCGACCGTTCATCCACGCGCCTCTGTCGCTGCAGGCTTGCCGGCGGTGCCGAGCGCCTCGTCGAGCACACCTCGCAGCCACATCAACGCGAACAGCAGAATGCCGGGTACCGCAGCGAGGGTCGTCAGCAAGTAGAAATTCACGTAACCCATCGCATCAATAAGCCCCCCCGCCGTCGTGCCGGTGAGCAACCGCCCGAGGACACTCGCAGCGGCCGAAATCAGCGCGTACTGCGTCGCGGTGAAGCGCAGGTTGCACAGCGCCGAGAAGTACGCGACGAGCACGACACCACCGTAGCCGCTCGCGAAATTTTCGAAGCCGATCGCCGCTGCCATGCCGACGTTACTGTGCCCCGCGGCCGCCAGCGCCGCAAAACTCAGGTTAGACAGGCACATCAACAACAGCGCGAGTAGCACCGAGCGCTTCAAACCTTGGCGTTCGTAGAGCACACCACCCACGAACATACCGACGAGAAAGCCCAGCAGCCAAACGCCACGTCATACACGGCAATCTCGTCGTTGGTGTAGCCCAAATCGTTGAACAGCAGGCGGAAGGTCAGGTTGGCCAGCGTGTCGCCAACCTTGTGCACGAGAATGAAGGCGAGCACGAGGCCGGCACCGGAGCGGCGCAAAAACTCTTGGAAAGGTCCGGCGATCGACCGCCACAGCTCCGCCATGCCCTTGCGCGGCACACTCACCGTGCGCCGTGCCGGCTCACCCAGCCACAGCGCTGTAAGCATGGCGGGCAGTGCGAAGACTGCACAGGTCATATAGGCGATCGACCATCCTGAGCGAGCAGCGATTACAAGCGCCAGCGCCCCCGCCGCGGCGGAGCCGATGCGCCAACCGTACTGCGACATCCCCGCGCCCACCCCGAGTTGATGCGGCTGCAGTGTCTCGATCCGATAAGCGTCGATGACGATGTCGTAGGTCGCGCCGGCAATACCGACCAGTACCGCAGCAATGATCGTGGCCTGCAGACTCGCCTGCGGATCGACGAGTGCCAAATTGACCACCGCAGCGATCACGAGCAGTCCGGCAAACCACAGCCAAGAGACGCGCTGACCAAAACGTCCGATCAGCGGCAAACGTACGCTATCGACGATCCACGCCCAGAACACCTTGAGGTTGTAGACGAGAAAGGCCAGCGCAAACGCCGTGATGGTCTTCTTGTCGATGCCATCCTGCGCCAGACGCGTGGTCAGCGTGGCGCCGATCATGGCGTACGGGAACCCCGAGGACACGCCGACGAAAAAGGCGCCCAGCGCCTAGCGGGCGAGGTAGGGGCGTACGGCAGCGAGCTGGCTCCGCAGCGCGAGGTTCATAGTGTGTAGTCTAGGGTGTGCGGCGCGTGTTCGGAGAAACGGCGGGTCTGGTGTATGGACAGTG
>JBJTBK010000112.1:0-13551 GCA_046091245.1 Nevskiaceae bacterium
CGGCGGATTGATGATGCCGAGTCCGCCCGAACCCTCGCAGGGCGCAGGACACACGCGACCGGTGAACTCCGGAAAATTATTGGTCTTGTGCAACCGATCGAGCGCTTCGCGCCACAAGCCGCGATAGACGAGATCATGCCACGCGGGAATGAGGTTGTTCACCGGACAACCGGCTGCACCGCCATTGATCAGCTTGCCGGTGTGGCAGAACGGCACGCCGCAATCCATGCAGCGCGCAGCCTGATTACGCAGGCTCTTCTCGTCGAGATGGTGATGGAACTCCTTCCAGTCACGCACCCGCTCGGTCGGCGAGCGATCAAGCGGCAGCTCACGCAAATACTCGATGAATCCTGTTGGCTTGCCCATGATCAGTTGCCACCCACTCGCGCCAGAGCGCGCGAGTTCTCTTCAAACGCCGCCATCACCGCCTCCTCACCGGAGAGCCCTTGGTCGTGCGCACGCTGGATGCAAGCGAGCACCCGCTTGTAGTCGCGCGGGATGACCTTGACGAATTTCGGCAGCAGCGTCGGCCACGCATCGAGCACGCGCTGACCCTGCACGCTGCCGGTGACCTCGACATGGCACGCGATGAGCGCACGCAGCGCCTGCGCCTCGCCGTCGTCGGTGACGCGCTCGACTTCGACCATCTGTTTGTTGATGCGCGGGTCGAACACATTGTCGGGATCCAGCACATAAGCCACACCACCCGACATGCCGGCGCCGAAGTTGCGGCCCGTCTGGCCGAGAATGACCACACGACCACCGGTCATGTACTCGCAGCCGTGATCGCCCACGCCCTCGACGACGGTGTCCACGCCGCTGTTGCGCACGGCGAAACGCTCGCCGGCCTGACCGCGGATGAACACTTCACCCGAGGTCGCACCATACAGCGCGACGTTGCCGATGATCATGTTCTCCTCGGCCTTGAAGGTCGCCGCCCGCGGCGGGAACACGGCGATGCGCCCACCTGAGAGACCCTTGCCGACGTAATCGTTGGCATCGCCTTCGAGCGTGAAACTCATGCCGCGCGGCATGAAGGCACCGAAGCTCTGTCCGGCCGATCCGGTGAAACGAATGCGGATGGTGTCATCTGCGAGCCCCTGCGGACCCCACTTGCGCGTGATCTCGCTGCCCGTGATGGTGCCGACCACGCGATTGACGTTGCGGATGGACAGACTCGCCTCGACCTTCGTGCCGTTCTCGATGGCCGGACGACACAGCTCGAGCAGCGTCGTCATGTCGAGCGACTTCTCGAGGCCGTGATCCTGCAGCTGGCTCTGGTAACGCCCCACCTCGGGACCCGAGTCAGGCTGGTAGAGGATGTTGCTGAAATCAAAGCCCTGGGCCTTCCAATGATCAATGGCGGCCTGCGGCTCGAGTCGATCGACGCGACCCACCATCTCCGTGAGTGTGCGGAAGCCGAGTTCGGCCATGATTTCACGCAACTGTGTGGCCACGAAACGCATGAAATTAACCACATGCTCGGGCTTGCCCGCAAAGCGCTCGCGCAAGCGCGGATCCTGTGTGGCGACACCCGCAGGGCAGGTGTTGAGGTGACAGACGCGCATCATGATGCAGCCAACCGACACCAGCGGTGCCGTCGCAAAACCAAACTCCTCGGCACCGAGCAGCGCGGCAATCGCCACGTCGCGTCCGGTCTTGAGCTGACCATCCGTCTCGACGACGATGCGGCTGCGCAAATTATTGAGCACCAGCGTCTGGTGCGTCTCAGCGAGACCGAGCTCCCAGGGCAGGCCGGCGTGAGTGGTCGAGGTGAGTGGCGAAGCGCCCGTGCCGCCATCGTAACCACTGACGAGCACCACATCGGCGTGCGCCTTGGCCACACCGGCAGCGATCGTACCCACGCCCACTTCGGCCACGAGCTACACGCTCACCCGCGCTTGGCGGTTGGCGTTCTTCAGATCGTGGATGAGCTCAGCGAGATCTTCGATCGAGTAGATGTCGTGGTGAGGTGGCGGCGAGATCAACCCGACACCCGGTGTCGTATGCCGCGCCTTGGCAATCCAAGGATAGACCTTGGTGCCCGGCAACTGGCCCCCCTCGCCGGGCTTGGCGCCCTGGGCCATCTTGATCTGGATCTCCTTGGCCTGCACCAGATACTCGCTGGTCACACCGAAGCGGCCCGAGGCCACCTGCTTGATGGCCGAATTCTTTGAGTCACCGTTCGGCAAGGGAATGTAGCGATCGGGATCCTCACCGCCCTCGCCGGTGTTGCTCTTGCCGCCGATGCGGTTCATGGCGATGGCGAGCGTTTCGTGCGCTTCCTTGCTGATCGAGCCGTAGCTCATGGCGCCCGTCTTGAAGCGCTTCATGAGGCTTTCGATCGACTCGACCTCATCGATGGGCACAGACTCGCCCTTCTTGAACGCCAGCAAGCCCCGCAGCGTCGAGAGATTCTTAGCCCGATCATCGATCAGTTCGGCGTAGGACTTGTACGTCGCGTAGCTGCCGGTGCGCACCGCCTTCTGCAGGCGATGGATGCTCTCCGGATTGAAGACGTGGAACTCGCCCTCGGCGCGCCACTGGTATTGGCCGCCCGCCGGCAGTACCGCCTCGCCGGCAGGGCGCTCCGGGAACGCCGCGTGATGTCGCATCAACACTTCTTCGGCAATGGTATCGAGACCGATGCCACCCACACGCGACGAGGTGCCCGTGAAATATTCGTCGATGACGTCCTGGCGCAGACCCACGGCCTCGAACACCTGCGCACCGTGATAGCTCTGCACGGCCGAAATGCCCATCTTCGACATCACCTTCACCACGCCCTTGGTCGCGGCCTTGGCAAAGTTCGCGCAGGCGAGCTTGTGATCGACGTTCGGCAACAGGTTGTCGCGAATCATGCCATCGAGCGTTTCGAAGGCGAGGTAGGGGTTGATCACGTTACAGCCATAGCCGATGAGCAGCGCAAAGTGATGAACCTCGCGCGCTTCGCCGGTTTCGATGGCGAGCGAGGCCCGCATGCGCAGGCCCTCGCGGATCAGGTAGTGGTGCAGTGACGACACGGCAAGCAGAGATGGAATGGCCGCCATCTCACGGGTCACGCCGCGATCACTGAGGATCAGGATGTTGACCTCGTCCTCTTCGATCAAGCGGCGCGCCTCAGTGCGCATCTGTTCTAGCGCTTTGGCCAGCCCCTCGGCACCGCGCGATGCGCGGAACAGCATGGAAATCGTGCCGACCTTCAAACCCGGCAACGCCACGCGCTTGATCTTGGCGAATTCCTCGTTGCTGAGTACGGGCGCCTTCAGTTCGATGCGGCGACAGTCCGAGGGCTTCGGATCAAGCAAGTTCCCTTCTGCACCGAGCCACACATCCGAGGACGTGATGATCTCCTCGCGGATACTGTCGATCGGCGGATTGGTGACCTGTGCGAACAGTTGCTTGAAGTAGTCGTAGATCAAACGCGAGCGCTGCGATAGCACGGCGAGCGGCGTGTCGTTGCCCATGGAGCCCACGGCCTCGACGCCATCGCGCGCCATGGGCGCCATCAGGATGCGCTGATCTTCAAAGGTGTAGCCGAAGGCAATCTGCCGCGCGAGCAACAGGTCAGGCTCGGGGGCCGGTAGTTGCGGCGCGGCGGGTAAATCTTTCAGATGCACGAGATGCTCGCCGAGCCACTCGGCGTAGGGCCACTCCGTGCAAATCGACCGCTTGATTTCTTCGTCTTCGACGATACGGCCTTGCTCGGTGTCGACGAGGAACATGCGGCCCGGTTGCAGGCGACCCTTGCGCTCGATCTGCTCGGGCGGAATATCGAGCACACCGGCTTCGGAGGCCACCACTGCCATGCCGTCCTTGGTGACGTAGTAGCGACCCGGTCGCAGGCCGTTGCGATCGAGCACTGCGCCGATGCGCGCGCCGTCGGTGAACGCAATGGCCGCAGGGCCATCCCAGGGTTCCATGAGGCTCGAGTGAAACTGGTAGAAGGTGCGGCGCGCCGGATCCATGGTCTCGTGCTTGGACCAGGGCTCCGGGATCATCATCATCATCGCGTGCGGCAGCGAACGACCGGCGAGCACCATCAGCTCGAGCACGTTGTCGAACATCGAGGAGTCGCTGCCGTTGACGTTGACGATGGGCGCGAGCTTGCGGGTGTCCTCGCCGAACAACTGCGACTCGAGCAGCGCTTCGCGTGCGCGCATCCAGTTGATGTTGCCGCGCAGCGTGTTGATCTCTCCGTTGTGTGCGATGTAACGATACGGGTGAGCACGATCCCAACTCGGGAAGGTGTTGGTCGAGAATCTGGAGTGCACCAAGGCGATCGAGGTCTCGATCAACGGATTACGCACATCCGGGAAATACTCATCGAGCTGCATCGTGAGCAGCATGCCTTTGTAAACGAGCGTCTTGTGCGAGAGGCTCGCGACGTACCAGGACTCGGCGCCACCGATGGTGGAGACGCGAATTTCGCTGTAGGCACGCTTGCGGATCACGTAGAGCTTGCGCTCGAAGGATTCTGCGTCGGGGGTGTCGGCGCCGCGCTGAATGAACACCTGCCGCATGAACGGCTCACTCGCCCGTGCGGTCTCGCCGAGCGTGGAGTTGTCTGTGGGCACCGTGCGCCCGCCGAGGTAAATCTGACCCTCGGAGGCCACGACGCGAGCGAACACCTCTTCGATGCGCCGCCGCTGGGTGGCGTTGCGCGGCATGAAGATCAGACCGCAGGCGTACTCGCCGGGCTCCGGCAGGGTGATGTGGGCCCGTTTGGCCGCCACCTTCAAGAAGGCATGCGGCATCTGCATCAGCACGCCGGCGCCCTCGCCCGTGTTCACCTCGCAGCCGCAGGCGCCGCGGTGATCGAGGTTCTTCAGCACTTGAATGGCGTTGCGGAGGATCTGGTTCGACTTGCGACCTTGGATGTCGACCACGAAGCCGAAGCCACAGGCATCGCGCTCGTTCTCGGGGTCATAGAGACCCTGCTTGCCGGGTCGGGTGGTCCGCACCGGCGGTAGAGCCGGGGTCAGATCGCTTGTCGTGCCGTTCATGGGGGCTCCTCGTGTCAAGCGGACTATACGCCTCGATTTCGGCCGTAACAAAGGCTTGGGCTCTATTTGACTCATTACTATGAGTCAGAGAGACTCGCCCTATGACAAAGCGACTCCAGGTGTTGTTTGAAGATGCAGAATACGCCGCCCTGCAGGCGGCGGCGGCCAGTCGCGGCATGACGGTGGCCGAGTGGGTGCGACAGGCGCTGACGCAGGCTCGCCGTGACGCCTCCACCGCCGATGTGGAGCGCAAGTTGGCGGCAATCCGCAGCGCCGTGCGCCAGGCCGCCCCAACCGGGCCCATCGAGCGTCTCACGGCCGACATCGCTCGCGGCTACGCCGCGGGTCCAGCCCCCGAGGGTCTGAGCTCACCTGGGAGTTACTGAAGCCGATGGTGTTCATCGATACCAGCGTGCCGCTCTACCTCGTCGGTGCGGCACACCCCAACAAAGTGGATGCCCAGCGCCGGCTGGAGGCCCTCGTCACCCAGCGCGTTCGGCTCGTGACCGATGCCGAAGTGTTCACCGAGATCCTGCATCGCTACACCACACTCGAGCGTCGCGGCGGCATCCAGCTGGCCTGGGATGCGCTGCAGGGAGTTGTGGATGAAGTGATGCCCGTCGATCGCGAGACGATGGAGCGCGCCAAGCAGCTGGTGCTGCAGTACCCGACGCTCCCGGTGCGTGCCGCCGTGCATGTGGCCACGGTGCAGCGCCATGCCATCGACACCGTGCTGAGTTTTGATCCAGCCTTCGATCGTGTGCCGGGACTAACGCGGTTACGATAAGCACACACCACATCGGAGGACAGCAGCATGGATCGACGCGAGTGGGTCAAGGGCGCGATGGGCTTGTCGATTGCGGCAGGGCTCGCCACCTCGGGCGAAGCGAGTACGGCGGCGGTCAAAGATTCGCCGCTCGATCTGCAAACGCTGCGGGCGGCGCTCGTGCAGACGCGTATCGCTCTGCCGGACCCCGCCAATCCGCAGCCGGTGCTGCGCTCGAACCTCGCGCACATGCTCGAATGGCTCGATCGAGCGCAAGCCGAGCGCCGACACGATCTGGTGATGTTCCATGAACTGCCGCTGACCGGCCTCTCCTTCAGCTGGCCGCGCAGCACCGTGCAGAAGCTCTGCATCGAAGTGCCGGGGCCCGAGGTGCAGGCGATTGCCGCCAAGGCGCGACAGTACCGCTGTCATGTCACCTTCGGTGCTTACATCGTCGATCGTGATTGGCCGAACCACTTCATGCTGGCGATCATTATCCTGGGACCCGAGGGTCAGGTGATCGACGTGCAGTGGAAGGCCCGCAACATCATGGGTGCCTTCGGCAACATGGAGTTGATGACCACCACCATCTTCAACGTGCTCGATCGGTACGTGGAGATGTATGGCTGGGATCGCGTGATTCCCGTGGCTCGCACCGCGATCGGCAACATCGCCGCCTCCTCGGTGCAACTCGAACCCGAGCTCTATCGGGCCTATGGCATGAAGGGCGCCGAACTCGTGCTGCGCGTGGCGACGGGGCGCTACCGCATGGCCGACGTGCAGGGTGCGAGCCTGCACAACGGCTACTGGTCGCTGATGGTGAACAACGCCTATCTGCCGGACGATCCGCAGGGCCTGCGCCGCTACTGGCCCGACGGCGACTGGCGCAAACCCACCGCCGACTCCACCACTGTGCTCTCCACCGTCGTCGATGCCCAAGGCAACATCGTCGCGCAGGCGAAGAGCCCCGAAGAGCAGATCATCAGCGTGGAAATTCCGATCGCCGCGCACCGCGCCGCGCGCCGCCCCGCCGTGATGCACAAGGAGCTCTACGATCGGCAGTGGCGCGAGTTCGTTGGGCCCTACCCACCGGGCGCCTTCATCGCTCAGCAGCCGGCGACGGTGCAGGATGCTGCGACGTTGATCAACGCCGGGCTGCGCCGTCCGCGCTAGCGCGGCGCCGCCCGCCCCGCCTCACCTCGCGCCGACATGGATCTCGATCGACTGTTCCAACGCGCCTTCGGTGATGCCGAACCCGAGCATTGGGGCACGGGCTGGATCTCGGGAACGCTGTCGGTGCTCCTCGGTGCTCTCGGCCTCGCAGCGGTCGCCTGCCTGATCTGGCCGCAGGTGCTGACGAGCCCGGAAGTGCGCGCACTGCTACCGTTGCCGTGGGCCCGTGCGATCATCGAGGCGCTGATCGGCCTCGCCTTCCTATGCGGTCTCGCGAGCTCCTTGCTGCGCCGACGCAAGGTGCTGGGCTTTACGGGGATGGGCCTGGCGCTCGCCGCGGGCGCCCTCGGCGGTGGACACGTCGGCGTTCCCGGCGAAGTGCCCGCCGCAACGGCGTATCTCGGGCTCGACTGGTTCCTGCTTAACCTCGCGCTACTCGCACTGCTGTTCGCGCCGCTCGAACGACTGTGGCCACTGCGATCGCAAAGCGTGTTCCGCGCCGGCTGGACGACCGACGGGCTGTATTTCCTTATCAGCCATCTGCTGGTGCAGGGGACGACCTTACTGACGCTGATGCCCGCCACCGTGATCTTTGCTTGGGCGGTGGATCCCGGGCTGCAGGAGTTCGTGCGCTCGATGCCCTTCGTGATGCAGTGCCTCGCCTGCGCAGTGATCGCAGATGTCGTGCAGTACACGGTGCACCGCCTGTTTCATCGAGTACGCGGGTTGTGGCCCTTCCACGCCGTGCACCACTCGAGCCGCAGCATGGACTGGCTGGCCGGCTCGCGCCTGCACATCGTCGATGTGATCGTGACGCGAGGCCTGACCTTCGTGCCGCTGTTCCTGCTTGGCTTCGAAGCGGCACCGCTCTACACCTACCTCGTGTTCGTCTCGTTGCACGCGGTGTTCATCCACGCCAACGTCGCCTGGCGCTTCCCGCGCTGGTTCGAGGAGTTGCTGGTCACGCCGCGCTATCACCACTGGCATCACGCACTCGAGGCCGAGGCGCGAGACCGGAATTTCGCGGTGCACTTTCCGTGGATCGATCGCCTGTTCGGCAGCTGGTATGCGCCGGCGGGGCGTTGGCCGGCGGCGTACGGGCTGGCTGACGATCGCGTGCCCGAACGTTATCTCGCGCAGCTCGTCTATCCGATCAAAACGTGATCGGCTGCCCGTCCCAGGCCCACAAGCGGCCGCTGTCGGCCGGCGTCAAGCGATCGAGCACCCCGAGCAGCGCCCGCGCCGAGTGAGCGGGCGTGAACAACTTCGCCGGATCCACCGCGCTCTGGAAGGGCTTCGAGAGCGCCGTGTCCACCGTGCCGGGGTGCAGCGCCACGCACACGGCCGCAGGATTGCGCTGTCGCAGTTCGACAGCCAACGTGCGCACCAGCATGTTGAGCGCCGCTTTCGAGGCGCGATAGGCGTGCCAGCCGCCGAGCCGGTTGTCCTCGATCGAACCGACCCGCGCCGACAGGCAGGCAAACACCGACTTGGCGTCGCGCCGCAGATGTCCGAGCGCGTGCTTCGCGATCAGCGCGGGCCCTGTGGCGTTCACTGCGAAAGCCTCGGCGAGCGCCGCCGCATCGAGACTGCGCCAGCTTTTCTCCGGGCGAAGCTGCGCGTTGTGCAGCACACCGGTCGCCACGATGATGAGATCGAGCGGCCCGTCGGCGGCTGCGGCAGCCACTACGCCGGCGATGCTGGCTTCATCCTGCAGCGTGAACTGCCAAGGTGGCGCAGCGCTGCGCGCTGCGGGGTACACCCGCGCCACGCGCGGATGGGCAGCAAGTTCTGTAGTGAACGCAGCGCCAATGCCGCCACCGGCGCCGAACACGAGCGCGCGCAACGGACTCGCAAAACTCGCGAGCGAGGGCACGGCGGCAGGATCGACGGTGGTCATGAAAAGCCTCGCGACACGGCAGCTGGAAAAAATTTTTCCAAAGGTATTGCAAGCGGGGGGCTTGTGCCTTAATTTTCGCGCGCGTCGCGGGATCTGGTACCGGTCGTGACGCCCAGAAATGGTGCTCCGGAACCCTTGGAGGTGTGGCAAGAACAAATGAAGAAGTACACAGCGTCGCCAGACAACGACCCTGGACCCCGTCTTCTCAAGGTCAACGAGTATCTCGAGAAGAACTTTCCCGACTTCTTCGCCGAAGCGCGTTTCCACGTCGGAGACGACGATTACTTCCTGTACTCCCGCTTCGGTCAGTATCTTGCTCGCTCCATCGAACACCGCCGCGCCCCACGCGCCAAGATTTACCGTGGCTTCACGGTACTCAACAAAATGGCGGCCGTCTCTCGCAAGGACCCCTCGGTCCGCCGCATGCTGGTTTCCGGCCCCCTTGAACACCTCATGGACGCGCCCAAGGCGCGCGCCCTTGCCATGAAGCGCCTCTCGCCGGTGGCCCAGGGGTATCTCGAATGTCTCTGCGAATGACGTAGCATTGCGCGATGGCCGTCACGGACACATCGCGCAACACGGGCGTTGACCCCGCTCATCGGCGGGTCATCTTCGCTTCTTCTTTAGGCACCGTCTTCGAGTGGTACGACTTTTACCTCTACGGGGCGCTGTCGGCGATCATCTCGCGGCAGTTCTTCTCGGGCGTCAACGAGACCACCGGATTCATCTTCGCGCTACTCGCCTTCGCCGCAGGCTTCTTCGTGCGGCCGTTCGGCGCGCTGGTCTTTGGGCGATTGGGTGATCTCGTCGGTCGTAAGCACACCTTCCTCGTCACCATCGTGCTTATGGGCGTGGCCACGGCCGGCGTCGGCCTGCTGCCCTCGTACGCGGCGATCGGCGTCACGGCACCGATCCTGCTGATCATCCTGCGCTTGCTGCAGGGTTTGGCGCTCGGCGGCGAATACGGCGGAGCGGCGACCTATGTCGCCGAACATGCGCCTGAGGGACGGCGCGGTCTTTACACGAGCTGGATTCAGACGACGGCGACGCTGGGCCTCTTTCTCTCGCTGCTCGTGATCCTCGGTTGTCGGCTGATCTTTGGCCCGCAGTTTGAGGAATGGGGCTGGCGCGTGCCATTCCTGCTGTCGATCGTGCTGCTCGGCATCTCGGTGTACATCCGCCTGCAGCTCGAAGAGTCACCCGCCTTCGTGCAGATCCGCGCCGAGGGCAAGCTCGCCAAACAACCGCTCAAAGAAGCCTTCGCCACTCGAGCCAACCTGCGGCTCGTCGTGCTCGCGCTGCTAGGCGCCACCGCAGGTCAAGCGGTGGTCTGGTACGGCGGGCAGTTCTACGCGCTGATCTTCCTCGAGAAAACCTTGCAGGTGGATTCGGCGGCCGCCAACCTCATCATCGCCGCGGCACTGCTGATCGGTACGCCGTTTTTCATTGTCTTCGGTGCCTGGTCCGATCGCATCGGTCGGAAAACGCTGGTGCTCGGTGGCTGCGTGCTCGCCGCGCTGACCTACTTCCCGACCTTCAAGGCCATCACGCATTTTGCGAACCCCGCTCTCGAGCGTGCGGTGGCCGAAGCTCCGGTGCGCGTACTCGCCGATCCGGCCGATTGCAGTCTGCAGTTCGACCCGGTGGGCAAGAGCGCCTTCCGCACCTCCTGCGACATCGCCAAGACGGCGCTCGCGCGAGCCGGCGTGCCCTACAGCAATGAAACGGCGCCCGCGGGTAGCCTCGCGCAAGTGCTGATTGGCACCGGCAGCGAAGCGCGTGCGGTCGTCAGCTTTGCCGGCAGTGCCCTGCCCGCAGACGAGTTCAAGGCATCAGCCAGCACCTTCAACACCACGCTGCGTAGCGCGCTTGATACCGCGGGCTACCGGGCGCGCGCCGACATGTCACAGGTCAACTACCCGATGGTCGTGTTGCTCTGCGCTTGGCTCGTGCTGCTTGTGACCATGGTGTACGGCCCGATCGCCGCCTGGCTCGTCGAGCTCTTCCCGACTCGGATCCGCTACACCTCGATGTCGCTGCCGTATCACCTCGGCAACGGCTGGTTCGGCGGCTTTTTGCCGGTGACCTCCTTCGCGATCGTCGCCGCTACGGGCGATATCTACGCCGGGCTCTGGTATCCGATCGTGGTCGCGCTCGCCACGGCATTGATTGGTGCGCTGTTCCTGCGTGAAACGCATCGCAGCCCCTTGCCTGACTGACACGGGAGACCCCAGTGAGCACAGCGGATTACGGCGCGCGGGCGCGCATCGGTGTGGCCACGCCACAAGCCAATCCGACGGTCGAGCCGGAAATGCGTCTGCTGCTGCCTGCCGCGATCGGGGTGTACGGCACGCGGCTCGTGCACCCGGCCGCGGACGTCGAGACGCGGCTCGATCACTACATTCGCCACCTGCCCGAAGCCGTGGGCAGCTTCGGGTCGATGCGCCTCGCAGCCTTCGGTTTCGGCTGCACCGGTTCGAGTTACCGAGCCGGGCCCGCGCTCGAGGACGAGCTGACGAGCGCCGCGTCAAACGCGCGCGGCGTCCCGGTCGTCACGGCCGCGCAAGCGATCCGCCGCGCTTTGGGCGTGTTCGGTGCGCGCCGCATCGCCTTGATTTCGCCTTATCCAACCGGGCTCGCCGAGGCAGGCTACGCGTATTGGAAGGCCGATGGATTGACGCTCGTCGAAACACTGCGCGTCGACCCCGTGCTCACCGACACACACCGCATCTACGAGTTGACGAGCGATGATGCCTACACGGCCCTTGCCGGCTTGCAGCACCGTGACGTCGACGCCATCCTCATCAGCGGTACGGGGATGCCGACGCTAAGAGCCCTGCAACGCTGGCGGCGCGAGCGGGGTGCAAATAGCCCGCCCGTCCTGTCATCGAATCTTTGTCTGGCCTGGGCGCTGCTGCAGCACGCCGCGCCGGAAATGGCCCCGCCGACTCCCACCACGCTCATCGCCGCCTGATCCGCCGACTCGGCGCCCACCGCCTAGGAGCCAGCATGTCACACATCGACCGTCGTACTGCCCTGCAACTCGGCCTCGCACTCGCCGCCACACCCACCACGATCTGGTCGGCGAAGGCTGACGACTTGCTGCGCCGTCGTATCCCCTCGAGTGGCGAAACCCTGCCGATTCTCGGCCTTGGCACCAACAACTACAGTCCACGCACGCCCGAAGAGCGCGCGGCTCGTCGCGCCGTGCTCGAACGCTTCAGCCAGCTCGGTGCGCGCGTCATCGATACCGCCCCGGCCTACCGCGAGTCGGAGGTCACACTCGGCGAGTTGCTCGGCGAGCTCGGCACCCGCGAGCGCAGCTTCATCGCCACCAAAGTGACTTCGCGCAGCGGAACGCGCGAGGAAGGCGTCGCCATGCTCGAAGCCTCACGACAGAAATTGCGCACCGAGATGCTCGATCTCGTACAAGTCCATAACCTCATCGGCACGGCAGTGCTGCTGCCACTGCTGCGCGAGCAGGTTGCGGCGAAGCGCATTCGCTACGTCGGCATCACCACCTCGACCGATGAGCAGTACGCCGAGATGGGTCAAATCATGCGCGCGGAGCGCCTCGACTTCATCCAAGTCGACTACTCGCTCGGCAACCGCGGCGCGGCAGAGCAACTGCTGCCACTGGCCGCTGATCGCGGCATCGCCACGCTCATTAATCTTCCCTTCGGGGGACGGCGCGATGGCAGTTTGTTCGCGCGGGTGCGTAACGAACCCCTGCCCGGGTGGGCGGCCGAGATCGGGGCGCAAAGCTGGGGCCAGATTTTTTTGAAGTACGTACTGTCGCATCCGGCCGTTACCTGCGCCATTCCGGGCATGACTCAAGTGACGAACCTCGAAGACAACGCGGCCGCGGCACGGGGACGCTTGCCTGACGCCGCGCTGCGGCGACGCATGGAAAGCGACTGGGATCAGCTCGTCAGCCGCGGCAGCTGACGCCCACGCGCCCGGCGATGAAACCACCGAAAGCCGTACTCTTCGACTGTGATCCGGGCGTCGATGACGCCGTCGCCTTGCTGCTGGCTTTTGCCGCGGCACGCGAGCTCGATCTGCTCGGCATCACCACCGTCGCGGGCAACGTCAGTGCCGCGCTCACCGCGCGCAATGCCTGCCTCATCCGCGACCTTGCCGGCCGCAACGACGTGCCCGTGTATGCAGGTGCCCAGCGCCCCCTGAAGCGCGAGCCTGTGGAGGCCGGGCATTTCCACGGCGAATCGGGTCTCGGCGATTTGCCCATCGAGGAACCCTCGCGGGGCGTGATGCCGGATCACGCCGTCGATTTCATTGAATCGACGCTGCGATCGGCCATCGATGCGGGGCGAAAGCTCTGCATCGTCATCACCGGACCGATGACCAACATCGCCTGCGCGCTGCAGCGTAATCCGCAACTGATCGCGGCCATAGAGTGCTTCGCCGTCATGGGCGGCGCACGCAGCGAAGGCGGCAATATCACCGCCTCAGCCGAATACAACATCTACGCGGATCCCGACGCTGCGCAGTGCGTATTCAATGCCGGCCCCGTGGTGTATGCGTTCGGACTCGATGCCACGCATCAAGTGCGCGCAACGCCTGCGCGCACGGCACGCCTCCGTGATCTCGGCAGCCGTGAAGCCCTGGCCGCTGCGCAGTTGCTCGAGTTCTCCAACGCCCTGCCCGCCAATGGCCCCCGCGAGCAAGGCGCGCCGCTGCACGAC
>JBJTBK010000113.1:0-5297 GCA_046091245.1 Nevskiaceae bacterium
GCGGTTCTGGCTGTAGGCGCAAAGGCCTTCGTAGAGCTCAACTTGCGTGGCGCGCAGGTTCGGCGTGGACCGCGCGTCGTCGCGTCGCACCGTCACGAGGGCGCAGGGTTCTTCCGGGCCCGCCGTCATGATGCCGCGCGGGCGGTGATATTTGAACGAGCGACCGAGCAGGTGAATGCCGTTGGCGAGCAGCGCGGAGGCCAGCGTGTCGCCGGCAAATCCACTGTAGGCCTTGCCGTCGAAAGTGAAGCGCAGCGGCCGGCTTCGATCGATGCGGCCGCCCGTAGGCAGACGGGCGTTGCTCATCGCAACTCTCCCGGCGGCTTCTCGCCCGCTTTATAGGTGACCAGGATCCGATCGTTGGTCGTGTCGCGCAATGCATTGAAAAAGCGACCACAACCTCGAACGTGTCGCCAACGTTCAGCGTGGACACCCTTGGTGTTGCTGCGCAAATACAGATAACTCGCCCAGTCCTCGTCGCTGACTAACGATGGATCGGTGGGCCGCGCAACGTGAGCTTCACCGCCGTAACTGAATTCCAGCTCGGGTCGCGTTCCGCAGTGAGGGCAGTGGATGAGCAGCATGGTGTCGTTCAGTGCGCGACGGCCGCGGCTGCGGCCTCGTCGATGAGATGACCCTCGCGGAATCGATCCAGCGTGAAGGGTGCGTTGATCGGGTGCGGCTCGTCATTGGCCAGGGTCCAGGCGAACACGTGAGCTGAGCCCGGGGTCGCTTTGAATCCGCCGGTGCCCCAGCCGCAATTCACGTAAAGACCCGGGACGGGTGTCTTGCCAATGATGGGTGAGCGATCCGGGGTCACATCGACGATACCACCCCAGTTGCGCAACATGCGCATGCGACGAAACATCGGGAACAGTTCGCAGATCGCCTCGAGCGTGTGCATGTTCACGTGTAGCGCGCCGCGCTGCGTGTAGGAGGTGTACACGTCGGTGCCCGCACCAATGACCAGTTCACCCTTGTCGGACTGACTGATGTACGCGTGGATGCCGTTCGACATCACGACGCAGGGGAACACGGGTTTGATGGGTTCGGAGACCAAGGCCTGCAGCGGAAAACTCTCGAGCGGTACCCGCACGCCCGCCAGCCCGAGAACCACACTGGTATTGCCCGCCGCGACCACGCCGACTTTGCGTGTGCGGATCAGGCCGCGAGAAGTCTCGAGCGCCTCGACGGCACCGTGGGCATCTCGGCGAATGCCGGTGACTTCACAGTTCTCGACGATGTCGACGCCGAGTGCATCGGCGGCGCGCGCATAACCCCAGGCGACGGCGTCGTGGCGAGCTGTGCCGCCGCGGCGCTGCAGTGCCGCCCCGAGTACCGGGTAACGCAGGCCGGGCTCGATGTTGAGCGGGGGGCAGAACTCCTTGGCCTCTTCCGGAGAGAGCCATTCGTTGTCGACGCCGTTGCACCGGTTGGCGTGGATATGCCGCTTGGCAACCTGCACATCGTGCACCGTGTGCGCCAGCATCATGACGCCGCGCGGCGAGAACATGACGTTGTAGTTCAGCACCTGCGACAGATCGCCCCACATCTTGACGGCGTGGTCGTAGAGCTTGGCGCTCTCATCGAACAGATAGTTCGAGCGAATGATCGTGGTGTTGCGGCCGGTGTTGCCGCCGCCGATCCAGCCTTTCTCGAGTACCGCGACACGGGTGTAGCCGTGCTCCGCAGCGAGGTAGTAGGCCGTGCCGAGACCGTGGCCGCCGCCACCGATGATCACCGCGTCGTACTCGGCCTGCGGTGCGGCACGACGCCACTGCGATGGCCAGTTGCGGTGACCGCCGAGGCTGTTCCACAGCAAAGAAAGCCCCGAGAAGCGCTGACGAGTCATGCGGGTGGCGGTCTCAGGCGCGCAGGTCGTTGTTGGTCGGATCGTATGGCGATTCGACCACTACGGTCGCCTGCTTGCGCTCGCCGAGGATTTCGATTTCGAGAGTGCTGCCGATCGCGGCGTACTCGGGCTTGACGTACCCGATCGCAAGGCTCTTGCCGAGCACGTGACCGTAACAGCCCGCCGTGGCACGGCCGACCATCTTGCCTTGCGTATCGAACAAGGGCTCGTTGCCGAGCGGGTCGGCATCCGTGACGCCATGCACCTCGAGGGTGACGAAGCGGTGCGGAACACCGGCTGCCAATTGCGCCTCGAGTGCAGCCTTGCCGGTGAAATCGCCTTTGTTGAGGCGCACGAATCGATCGAGACCGGCTTCGTAGGGCGTGTAGTCGCGGGTGAGATCACTGCCCCACATGCGGTAGGACTTTTCCATCCGCAGCGACTCCATTGCGCGCATCCCTGCCATGCCGATGCCGTACTCCGCGCCGGCCGCAAACAAGGCTTCAAAAATATGATGCGCATACTCGATGGGGAAGTGCAGTTCCCAGCCCAGCGATCCGACGAAGTTCACGCGCAGCAGGTAGACATCGGTCGCCATGCCCACTTCGACGACTTGGCCGGTGAGCCACGGGAAGGCGGCGTTGTCGAGCGGCGTGTCGGTGAGTTTCGCGAGCACGTCGCGCGACCGCGGTCCGGCGACGACGAAGCAGCCACGCTGCATCGTCACGTTGCTCATCTGCACGGAGCCATCGCTCGGCAGGTGCTTTTGCAAATAATCGCTGTCGTAACGCTCCGCAGCGCCGGCACTGACGACGTAGAACTCTTCAGCGGCGAGTTTGGTGATGGTGCACTCGCTGCGGATCCCACCGCGGCGGGTCAAGGCGTGGCACAGGGCCATGCGCCCGACCTTGGTCGGCACTTTGTTGGCTACGAGGCGATCGAGCCAAGCTTCGGCCCCCGGTCCGCGCACGATGTGCTTGGTGAAGGGCGTGAGGTCAATTACCCCCACGGCGTTGCGCAGGCGTCGGCACTCGGTGCCGACATGCTCAAAGTAATTGGTGCGACGGAAACTCCACTCATCGCGCGCCTCGACACCCGCCGGGGCAAACCAATTGGCCCGCTCCCAGCCGTAGCGCTGGCCGAATACCGCGCCCATGGTCTTGAGGCGATCGTAGATCGGGCTCGTCTTCAGAGGCCGCCCGTCGGGCCGCTCTTCGTCCGGATAGTGAACCGTGAATACGTTGCGATACGTCTCTTCGTTCTTGGTGACGACGAAGCGCTTGCTGGTGTAGGGCCCATATCGACGCGGATCGACGGCGAGCATGTCGATGCCCGGTTCACCTTCGACGATCCACTCGGCCAGTTGCCAGCCCGAGCCGCCTGCCGCGGTGATGCCGAAGCTGTGGCCCTCGTTGAGCCAGAGATTGCGCACGCCCCAGGCCGGTCCGATCAGCGGGCTGCCATCGGGCGTGTAGGAGATTGGGCCGTTGACGATATCTTTGATGCCGCAGTGCTCAAGCGCAGGAACGCGCCGCTGCGCAGCTTCGATATGTGGCAGCAGCCGATCGAGATCGCCCTCGAAAAGGTCTTTGCCAAACCACTCGGGCACGCCGTCGGCAAAGCGCGCCGGGGCACCCGCTTCATAGGGCCCGAGGATCCAGCCCATGCGCTCTTCGCGCAGGTAATACGATTTGTCTGATTCGCGCAGCACTGCGAGTTCGCGCCCGCCTGCTGCGCGATACGCGCGCAGTTCCGCGGACTCTTCGTACACGATGTACTGGTGCTCGACCGGAATCGCCGGCACATTAAGGCCGAACATCCGCCCGGTCTGACGAGCGTAGTTGCCGGTGGCGCAGACCACATGCTCGGCGATGATTTCGCCCTTGTTGGTGGTCAGTCGCCACTCACCCGAGGGTGTACGGCTCGCGGCGGTGACTTCCGTTTGCTCGTAGATTTCTGCGCCGCGAGCCCGGGCGCCTTTGCGCAGCGCCATGGTGAGATCGGCGGGCGCGATGTGCCCATCGTCCGGGTGATAGAGCGCACCGACGATGGCAGGAGTGTCGCCCGTGCCGCCCAATTCGATCAGCGGCCACAGTTTTTTGACATCACTCGGGGTGATCACTTCGAAGGGCACACCGATCGTGTTGGCCGTGCCGCAGTACTTGTAGTACTCGTCCATGCGGTCGCGGCAGGTGGCCAGACGCAAGTTGCCGGTCACGTGAAAGCTCACGTCTTGACCTGTCTCTGCCGGAAGTCGCTTGTACAAATCGACCGAGTACTTGTGCAGCTGGCCGACCGTGTAGCTCATGTTGAACAGCGGCAGCAGACCTGCCGCGTGCCACGTGGAGCCCGCAGTCAGTTCGGATCGCTCCAGCAGCACCACGTCCGACCAGCCTTTCTGACACAGGTGGTACAGCGTGCTTACACCGACTGCGCCACCACCAATAACTACGACCCGGGCGTGTGTTTTCATCCGCCCAGAGTGTAGCTTCGAACGCCTTGGCAGCGGATCCAAATGCGACGACCGGATGCCGGAATTGGACATCTTGGGCGGGGCTGCCGCATACTCGATCGCACGTGGATACCACAGTGTTTCAAGGCAAGCGAACCTACGCGTTCCTGACCTTGCCCAACTACTCGTTGATCGCGCTGGCGAATGCTCTCGAGCCGCTGCGCATGGCTAATCGCGTGGCCAATCGCACCCTGTACGAGTGGCAAATCGCATCGTTGCGCGGCGAACCCGTTAGCGCGAGCAGTGGTCTGCAGATGACACCCACGATCGCGCTGGCCGATGTGGGCAAGGTCGATATTCTCTTCGTGTGCGGTGGCGTCAACGTGCGCGAGGCCGTCTCGGCGCCGCTGACCAAGGCACTGCGGCGTCGGGCGGAGACGGGGGGCGCGCTTGGCGCCTTGTGCACGGGTGGCTACGTGCTCGCGCGCGCGGGTTTGCTCAATCGCTACAAGGCATCGATCCATTGGGAAAACGTGCACTCGTTGCGCGAGGAGTTCCCGCTCGTGGAGATCCGCAACCAAGTGTTCACCATCGATCGGGACCGCTACACCTGCTCGGGCGGTACGGCGCCGCTCGATCTGATGCTGAACCTGATCGAGCGCCAGCACGGCAGGCAGGTGTCGCACCAAGTCTCCGAGCAGTTCGTGCTCGAGCGAGTGCGCGATGATCACGACAGTCAGTATGTGCCGCTTCGCGCCCAGCTCGGCTTCACCCATCGCGCACTGACCAAGGTCGCGCAGTTGATGGAAGAGAACATCGAAAAGCCGCTGTCGCTCGATGTCATCGCGCGGCAGACGGGGCTGTCGCGTCGGCAGATCGAGCGCTTGTTCCAGCGGTACCTGAACTGCGTGCCGAAGCGTTCCTACATGGAAATTCGTCTGCGCCGGGCGCGCGAACTGCTGCTGCAAACATCCATGCCGATCATGGAAGTCA
>JBJTBK010000114.1:0-2044 GCA_046091245.1 Nevskiaceae bacterium
GACGTGCGCGGTCATGCCCCGCGATTCCGCTCCGAGTACTTGTCCGCCCACGATGCTCACGACGATGACGAGCAGCCCCGTGATGATGCGGCGATCGAGGCGGTTCCAGCGTGCCGATGCGAGCGTTGCGGTGGCCACGACCGCGGCGGCAGCCGCGTACATCGCATCGCCGAATGCGGTCGAGTCGACGGCGGTGTGCACACGGGCCAGCACGACTCCAACGGCAACGAGACCCCAGGCACTGCGCTCAAGCACGCGTTGCATCAGGCGCACCTCATCGAACCAAAGTACCGAAACGAGGCGGCGCCAATTGGGCATCGATGCAGGCGGCCGCGCCGCTGGCCAACCGGACAGCCTCACCGCCAGCCGGGCATCATCCGCCCGCAAGCTCGACGCGGTCGGTACTGTGATCAGCGGGCGGAGGTCCACGACCTCGGGTGCGCGCGCACCCTCACAGGAGCCCGATGGTCATCTCGCGTCACACGCGACTCGGCGACGCGAAATTGCGCGACCGTCTGTGGGAGTTCTACAAGCGCGCCTACGCGGGCAATCCGATTTTGCCGACGACCGAATTGGTGAACCGTGCCGAGTTCGACGACGCGTTGCTGAACTCCACCAATCGGGTGTGGGTGGTGTGGGAAGGCGACCGTCCGGTCGTCATGACGCTCATCGCCACCGACATCTCATCGACACGATGGCTGAACGCCGAGTACTTCCGCCGGCATCACGCCGACCGGATGGCGCGCGGGCAGGTGCACTACGTGATGTGGGTGGTGGTCGACCCCGATGTGGAGTTGCGCGGCGCCAACGTGGCGCTTGCGAAAGAAGCGCTCACCGCAGAAGCGCGCGACGGAGCATTGCTGGTGTTCGATCTTCCCGACACGCACCAGCCTGACGACGCCGGTGGCGCCGCGGAGTTGATGTTGCGCATGGCCAAGATCGTCGGCGAGGTGCAGCTCGTGCCGCTCGCCACAGTGCGCTATTTCGCGCTTGATTTTGCGCAGAATGCGAAGAAGAACGGGAATGACGACACCGATAAGATTGTGGAGGTCATGAGCACGCCCGCGACATGAGTGTCGCCTTGCCTGCTACCACGGTCGTGATACCTGCCGCCCATCTGATGGCGGCCCTCGTCGGCGAGCGCGACGAGCTGCTCCGCCAGATCGAGCGGGCATTTCCGCAGTCGGCCATCACGGTGCGCGGCAATGAGATCAGCGCCAGCGGACCAGACGGCGGCACGGTCGGACGGCTGTTTGAAGAGTTGAGCCAGTTGTTGCAGCGCGGTGAGCACGTGGATGCCGTGGTGCTGGCGCGTGTGATCGACATGGTGCGCAATGACGTAAGCCCGAGCAGCGTGCTGACCGCCGACATCGTTCGTGTGGGTCAGGCCAAGCCGGTGCGGGCCAAGACTGCGGGGCAGCGCAGGTATGTGGACGCCATCGCCCAGCATGTGATTACCTTCGCCCTCGGACCAGCCGGCACGGGCAAGAGTTGGCTTGCAGTCGCAATGGCTGTGCAGGCTTTGCACGCCAAATCGGTGAACCGCATCATCCTCACTCGTCCTGCGGTCGAAGCGGGTGAGCGCTTGGGCTTCTTGCCCGGCGACTTGATGGCCAAGATTGATCCGTATCTTCGTCCGCTCTACGACGCGTTGCACGACATGGTCGGTGCCGAGAATGCCGCCAAGCATCTCGAGCGCGGCGTCGTGGAAGTCGCACCCCTGGCGTTCATGCGCGGGCGCACACTGAACAACAGTTTCATCATCCTCGACGAGGCGCAGAACACGACGCCCGAGCAGATGAAGATGTTCCTGACGCGCATCGGGTTCGGCTCGAAGGTCGTGATCACAGGCGACACCACGCAGGTTGACGTGCCAGATGGGCGAAGCGGTCTGGCAGGTCTTGAGCGCGTGCTGACCGGCATCGACGGCCTCACTTTCGTGCATCTTGATTACGGCGACGTGGTTCGTCACAAGATCGTCGCCGACATCGTCGCCGCCTACGAGAAGTCGGGCGAGCAGGCAGCCGCGCGGATGCGCAGCGGC
>JBJTBK010000115.1:0-3733 GCA_046091245.1 Nevskiaceae bacterium
GTTCATGAAGATCCGCGCTGTCGATCTCGCAAGCGGCAAAATATCGACGGTTGCTGGTCAAGTGAGTTCGCCCACAGCGCAGCAGGGCGTCATCTTGGAGGCCAGCAAGCTGGTGCCCGTGATGCCTGCGACCGACGGACAGCCGATCGGTGCGCCGGGCTCGCTCGCACTCGACCCGGTCGATCGGAAGACCGTGATCGTCGGCGAAACGGTGCAGGACTTCTCTGCGGGCGCCCCGGCTAACGGCTTCACGTACGCGGGTATTATTCGCCGGCTCGATCTCGAGAAGCGGACCCTGACTCTCATCGCTGGGCGAGGCCATCTCGCGACGTTCGGTGGCGACGGCGCAGCGGCCGTAACGGCCAAGCTGCGTGTGCCGACGGGCGTCGAGTTTGACGCAGACAACAACCTCTATATTGGCGATCGCGTCAACGGCCGTCTGCGGCGGGTCGATGCGTCTTCGGGTGTCATCGAATCGGTATTTGCCGACGATACGCGGCCGTCGTGGGCCTCTAACTCGGCGATCGCCGGTGCACGCACGCCGACGTATGTGGCGACAGACGGGGTTGGCAATGTGTACTACGTCGAGTGGCGCGGCAACCGGGTCATGCGCTGGAATAAAGCCAGCAAGTCGGTTGAGGTGATTGCTGGAACCGGGACGTCGGGATTCTCCGGTGATGGAGGACCTGCCACCGCCGCGCAACTGGCCGCGCCGTTGGGCCTCGCCGTGGATTCGGCGGGGAATGTCTATGTCGCAGTCTCGGGCCGAATCCGCCGCATCACACCCTCGGGAACGATCTCAACGATTGCGGGTATCGGCCTGGCAACGTCGCCGTCGACCGCAGCGCCGCCCCTGGGCGACGGCGGTCCCGCGACCGCAGCCTATCTGGCGCCGCACGAGCTGGCCGTACGGGGCTCGAAGCTGTACTTCACCGATGAAGCCTCGAACACAATTCGCGTTATCGATCTTGGGACCGGTGTTATCACGCGCGTCGCGGGCAACGGGTTGAGTGGTCTGGTCAAGGACAGCGGTCCGGCGACCGACACACCGCTAGGCCAGATCTGGGGCCTTGCCGCCGATCGCAGTGGTTCGGTGTTCTTCGCCGAAGCCAATACCCATCGGATTATGCGGGTGGACGGCACGAACGGCTCGATCGCCCGCGCGGTCGGTGGTCAACGCGGTTTCGGCGGTGATGGTGGAATGGCCTTCGCGGCGGCGATTAACACTCCACAAGGGGTGGCCATCGACCGACGCGGCAATCTTTACTTCGCTGATCGCAGCAACAACCGTATCCGTGTGGCGTTGTGTTTCGCGCCGCCGGAAGAGGGCCAGGCGTCGGACTGTGAAGTTCGGCCGTCTGCCTCGGGCGCACGGCGAGTCTTGGTGTCGTGGAATCAACCGGGTGCATACAACTGCGTCGCCGGCGGTGCGTGGGCAGGCCCCCGCGCCTCGACCGGTGCCGAATGGATTGCCCCTTTGGTGAACGGCGTCAATCGCTACACGCTGACTTGTAACACCTCCGAGTCGGCGAAGTTCACCGTGGAGTCGGTGGTCGACACCACGGCTGTGACGACCAAGGCGATCGACCCGACAACCGACTCCAAGAGCACGAAGGCCCCGGGCGCGAGCTCCACGCCGGCCGTGAACCTTCCGTCGCAGTCGTTGTTCATTGGCCGCAGTGGCCTCTTGGGCGGAGATTCGGCGGGCGCGGGTGATGCCAGCGATGGCCAAGCCAGCGCGGCGTCGGCGAGCACGAAGGCGAGCACAGCGCTCGGCAGTGCCACTGATGCCAACACGGGCAGTCGCTACGTGGTGCTGGGTGGTGCAGCCGATGCGGCGGGGCTGCAACCGTGGCGGCTCGAATATCGTGATTCGGGTGATGCGTTGATCGCCGCGCGTGAGTTGCGCTCGACTGCCGAGGTCGTCTGGCGCTCGGCGGATGGTGCCGGAACGGCGCTGCCGACCACGACGCAGGTTGCGGTCTGCGCCAATCAGGTCTGGACCGCGCAGGACGGCTATCAGATCACCATCGGTGGCAGTGATCTGTCGCTGCAGGGCAGCTGGCAGAGCGAGGCGGCGAGTGGCGGTGGTGCTGAGGCGACGCTCATCAGCGGTGTGAACTGCTCAGGCAGCGGCGTGACGGTCAGCGGCTACAGCTTCGGCGTCAGCGCCCAGGGTCCCGCGTTGACCCGCGGCCTCGTCGATGCCTCGGCCTTTGATCTGGTGTTCGATGCGCAGGGCGGGGAGATCTCGCGGAACCTGCGCGCCGTGAAGGTCTCGATCCCCGAGGTCTGCACGGCGGGTCGTGGCAGCGCCTCCACGCAGCGCTTCTGCGAGGCTTGGAGCAAGGCGGCCTCAGGCCCCTGATCCCGACTCGTTGAGTGGGGCGGTACGTGCCGCCAACAGGAGCCCGATTGCGCAGTGCGCAATCGGGTTTTTGTTTTGCGTACACTGCAAGCCGTCGCGCGCGGAGGTGATCAATGGCGGATTCGTTCGAACTTTACGATCTGAAAGTCGAGGTCTTGGCGCCTGCGGGTGCGAAGATTTGGTGTGGGGCGAGTCCCGGCGACCATTTCACCTTGCAGGGCGAGATGCTCTCGTTACCGCCGGGTCAGGGTTTTTCGATTTATTCGCTTGCCGTCGTGCTGCCGCTGCTCGCGGCCAAGCAGCGGGTGACGGATGAGAACGATTGGATGACGAGCGATGCGGAGATCGCCTGTCCGGACCCTAATTGCCCCACGCGGCTACGAATCACGCGCACGGGAAAGCGCAGGTTTCATCGCGCTGACACAACTGCCGTTGCCAAAGCTGAGAGCGTAAGGTGATGTCGCTGATCCCGACGGTTGCGCTTGCGTCGGGTTACCGGATTTCGCGACTGATCAAGGGCGGCTGGCACCTGGCGGGCGGGCACGGCAGCATCGATCGCGGGCAGGCGCTGCGCGACATGGCCGCCTTTGTCGAGTCGGGCATCACGACTTTTGATTGCGCCGATATCTACACCGGTGTCGAAGAACTCATCGGCGAGTTCCGCGCGGCGTATCCGACGCTGGCTCGTCAGGTGCAGATCCACACCAAGTTCGTGCCTGATCTCGATCGCCTCGCGACCATTGGCGCGGCCGAAGTCGAGTCCATCATCGATCGCTCGTTGCGGAGGCTCGGCGTCGAGACACTCGATCTCGTGCAGTTCCATTGGTGGGACTATGCGCTGCCGCGCCATGTGGAGATTGCACTCGAGCTGGAGCGGCTGCGTCGCGGCGGCAAGATTCGGCATATTGGGTTGACTAATTTCGACCTTGAGCACCTGCAGCAAATCGTCGAGGGTGGTGTTCCGGTGGTGAGTCACCAAGTGCAGTACTCGTTGCTTGATGAGCGACCGAGCGGCGCCATGGCGGAATATTGCGCTGCACGAGGGATCGGCTTGCTGTGCTACGGCACGGTGGCGGGCGGTTTTCTCAGTAACGCGTGGCTCGGTCGGCTGGCGCCCACTGAGCTCGCCAATCGCTCGCTCACCAAGTATCGACTGATTATCGAAGAGTTCGGTGGTTGGGAGCTGTTTCAACAATTGCTCGAAGTGTTGCAGCACGTTGCGCTTAGACACGACGTGGATATCGCCTCGGTGGCCACGCGCTTCGTGCTCGACCAGCGCGGCGTGGCGGCGGCGATCGTTGGCGCTACGAGCACCGCGCATCTGGCGCAGCATCGGACGATTGCCGAGCTCACGCTCTCAAGCGA
>JBJTBK010000116.1:0-7598 GCA_046091245.1 Nevskiaceae bacterium
GGCCTGAACGAGGCCTTGGGCTGCTGGCGACACCTTAATAAATTCTGCCGGTGTGGCCACTCGCGCGCTGGGTTTGAGCCCCGCGTCTGCTTTCGCCCCACCGTTGGATTTGGCGGGTCGGGTCGCCGTTTGTTCGACGGCGCGTCCGAGCCAAGGGTTGATGGTCTTGTCGATGGTCATGGGTTTTATCCTTTTTCCTGCGACCTAGTAGTCGACCGCTCGCGATGCAACTTTAGTGTCCTCGCGAACCCCAAGTCGTACCGACCCATCGATTTGAACTTCGCCGCGCAATTTCCGTCCGCTCTGCGGATTTTCGAGCTCGATCCACTCGCCCACCTTGCCGGGTCCGAGCGCGACCAACTTGGTTGCCGCCCGTCCACCGCTGAATTCGGTCCAGGCGTGAACCAAAGAGTTGCGCTTGACCACCGTGCCGAGCCGCACATCGGCGCGGCCCAGCGTCGAGCCGCCCATGATCGGGCGGGTGAGGGAGCGACCGACGACCGAGTCGATCGATCCAAACGCGCCGCTGCCCGGTGCGTCGGCCCGCCGAGCCTCGAGTCGCACGTCGCCGTCCGTGAGTACATGCCCATAGGGTAGATCACGCTCCGCCACTACCGCCATGGTCGTGGCCGGTATGGCCGCGGCAGTGTCGCGGGGCAGGGCGACTGAGATCGCCACGAAACGCCGCGATTTCGGCTCTCCCGGGCACTCCACCTGCACCGTCTGCGTGCTTTCGAATGCGAAGCGCCACAGCCACTCACTTGCGCAGGTGCCGAGTCGTTGCCGCCGATCGATGCTCTGCGCTCGTACGCTGCTGTCAGGCACGCCGAGCGACTTGGCCGCAAACGCCTCGGCGCTCTCGGCCAAGCCTTTCTCCAGCGTGTGGCCCAGCGACGCGCCGCCTGCGAGCAGGAGCGTGGCCAGCCAACGACAGGGGCGGATGGGCGAGAGCATTACACCGATGACCGCTTAGCCCTGGCGCAGCAAGTTCAGCACGTACTGCTGAGACTGATTGGCCTGCGCCAACATCGCCGTTCCCGCCTGGGCAAGCACCTGCGACTTGGCGAGTGCCGCCGATTCCTTCGCGTAGTCCGTATCCAGAATTCGCGATTTGGCCTCTTCGGTATTCTCGACGATGTTCATCAGGTTGTTGATGGTGTACTCGATGCGGCTCATCGTCGCGCCCATCTCCGCGCGCATGGTGTTGACCACCGTCTGCGCCTTGTCGATGTAGTCGAGGGCGGTGATCGCATCTTGTGTGTTAGCGATGTTGACGTTGCTTTCGGAGTAGCGAAGCTGCCCGAGGTTCTGCGCGTATTGACCAAACTTGGCCGTCAGCGTCGTGCCGCTCGCCACGTCAAACAATTCGTAGCCTTCCGGGAGGCCCGCTTCCGTGCGGATGAACTCGTAATCGCTGTCTTCCTTGAATTGCTTGCGCAGATCTTCAATGCTGGTGACGTTGTGAGCGGACAGGGTCCGCGCGCCCACTCGGTACTCGAAGAAGTTCGGCGGGCTGGTCGGCACCGAGGCATCGTGCCAGGTGAAACCGCTCAGATCGAACGACTGCGGAATGTAGTCGGTCTGCGTGCCTGACAAGTCCACTTTGGCAGTGGCCGACTGAGTCGACTTGGTGAAGTTCTGGTATCTGTCGTTGGCACGGGTCGCGTCGCTCGCGTTCGTGCACTGCAGTGCCGGCGTACCGGAGGGCATCGGACTGCCGAGGATCTTCCACACCACCTTCAGCTGGCCGCCCACGTTCTGGATATCGCAGGTGGTGGGGTCGTAGTTCACGTGCCCCTTCAGCTGCTTGACGAGATCCGACACGCTGGTCACGCCCGCCGCGGTCAGGGTGGTTGTTCCCGTCAGATTTGGGTTGCCATTCGTTTGGCGCGTGCCATCCCACAACTTCAATTCGAAGTTGGGCAGCGGTGCGTCCGTGAAATTGACGTCGATCACGTTGAGATTGGCGTCCAGCACCTGCGCGCCCGATACGCCGGACGTCGTGACACCGACCGTTGACGCATTAAGGTCCCAAGTATTTATCTGCGCGCCGGTCGTATTGTTGACCGTCGTGCGCTCGGCGAGATTCAGATCCTCAATAGTGAGGGGGCCAAGCGGAATCTTGATGTAGTCTGCCGCGGAGATGCCCACCTGAACGTTCATGGCCTTGGCGTCTTCGCTGATGAGTTTCAGATCGCCATCCCACGCGGCCTGGTTGGAAACGCGGCGGATTTCCTTGACGAGTTCATTAAACTCGACGCTGAGGAAGCTGCGATCCTCACTGGTGTAGGTGCCGTTCGAGGACTGCACGGCCAGTTCACGCATTCGGTGCAGCATGTTCTGGATCTCGTCGATCGCACCTTCAGCGGTCTGCGCCATCGAGATGCCATCGCCGGCATTGCGGATGGCCATGTTGAGACCCTGAATCTGGTTGCGCATGCGCTGCGTCACCGCGATGCCGGCCGCATCGTCCGAGGCGCTATTGATGCGTTTGCCTGAGGACAAACGCTGCATGGCTTGCTCCATGCCGCCGCGGTTGAGTGCCAGGGCACGCTCAGATTGGATCGAGGCAATGTTCGTATTAATCACAAGAGCCATTGTGGGTCTCCGTCGGAATCTCGCCGGCCAAATGGGCGGCAGGGGAATCAAAGCAAAGGGCGTGCCAACGGAAATCCGTCGGCGCCGCCGCGGGCCTCGACAGGCCCTGAAGTGCGGAAGAAGTGCGGAAATTGCGCCTCAAATTGGGGTTATATCTCGGTAGAGGCGCAGTCATGACGCGCAGCGGTGCATATATATAAGTCGCAGGCAGCCATCTCCCGTGGCGGCTCACACCGGCAACGCGCCGCCTGCTGCTCGCCCCTCAACCGGCAAAGGTTTGCCGCTGTATCAACTCTTGAGAGGGCGAACTTTGCCGGTCAGTGGGCCCGTTAGGCTGATAAAAGCCGAATGCGCGCTGTTTCGGCAACTGGCACGGCTTTTGCTCCACACCCTGCGGACGCAGTCGAGTGGAGATGAAAAACATGTCGCAGCTAGATCGTGCACTCGGGATTTTTCCGACAGCCGCCGCGGTGCAAGCGCGTCGCCTCGAAGTGATCTCGGGAAACATCGCCAACGCCAACACGCCGAGCTATCGCGCTCGTGACGTGGATTTCCGACAGGTGTTGCGTGAAGCCGGAGACGACATGCGTCTTGCAGTCACTCAGCCCGAGCACATCGCCGAGCCGGATCAACTGACGCGCGATGCCCTCCGATTTCGAATCCCGCTCGCGCCTGCGCGCGACGGCAACACCGTGGAGACACACATTGAAGAAGCCGCCTTTGGTGATGCTGCTGGCCGCTACCTGGCCGCCCTGCGCTTTTCGGAAGGAGCGCTTTCAGGAATGCGCAAGGCGTATCGGGGCGATTAAACGACGCACTTCAGGAGACCGAACATGTCACTCACGAACGTCTTCAAGCTCGCTGGCGGTGCACTGAACGCCCAGACGGTACGACTGAATACCATCGCCTCCAACCTGGCGAACGTCGAAACCGTTTCGGGAAGTGCGCAGTCGGCTTACCGGGCAAAGCGCCCGGTGTTTACGGCTGTGCTCGAAAACGCCACCAACGAGTTGCAGAGCGGATTCGGCGTGAAAGTTAAGACCATCGCTGAAACCCGGCGGGTCAACCAGCAGTTGTTCGATCCCGAGAATCCGTTGGCGAATCAAGAGGGCTATGTGTACCGGTCGAACGTCAATCCCCTCGAGGAAATGACCGACATGCTCGATGCCGCGCGTTCGTATGAAACCGCACTCACCACGGCCAGCACGGCTCGTGAGTTGATGATGCGCACGATAGACATGAACACCAAGTGATCTAGACAGCCATGGTAGCCACAACAATTCCATCCTCCGCCCGTACGGCACTGCCGTCAGGCGTCTCCAGCTACGAAGCAGAACGCGATAAGGAGGCCGCTCGCTCGACCTCGCTCGGTCAGGCGGAGTTCCTAAAGCTTATGACCGCGCAGTTGAAGAACCAGGATCCGCTCGCCCCATTGGAAAACGGCGAGGTCCTGGGTCAGATGGCGCAGTTTTCAACGGTCAACTCGGTCGGCGAGATGGCCACGCAACTCAAGGCGCTTGCGGATCAGATGTCGTCAAACCGAATGCTCTCGAGCGGCTCGCTGATCGGGCGCTCGGTGCTCTCGGCGAGCAACTACGGCGAATTGCGCGAAGGTCAGCCGCTCGACGGTGCCGTGCGGATCACCGAGCCCGTCAACGGTGCAGTGGTCTATATCCGCAATGCCGTGGGTCAGGTCATGGAAAGTTATGAGCTCGGGCCTGCGGGCGCAGGAGACTATCCGTTCTCTTGGGATGGGTCTCTTCCCGGCGGTAAAAACGCACTGCCTGGACGTTACCAGGTCGAGGTTGCGGTCTCTCGCGCCGGCAAGATCGAGGCGGCCAAGGCGTTGTTGTACACGCCCGTGACCAGCGTCTCGATGAATGGCCAAGAAGTCACACTGAATCTGCAGAACGGGAGTCAGGTCCCGCTCTCACAAGTCACCACATTGCGTTGACGTGCACGCTGCACGACGTCTCGGAGAAAAAGCACCATGTCGTTTTACACCTCTCTCACCGGTCTGAATGCCGCCACGGCGGAACTCGGTATCGTCAGTAACAACATCGCGAACGTGGGTACGATCGGCTTCAAGAAAGCCCGTGCCGAGTTCGGCGATATTTTCGCGACCTCACCGTTGCAGAACGCATCGGGATCGATCGGTCAAGGCGTGCTGTTGAAGGGCGTGGCACAGGAGTTCTCGCAGGGTAACGTGGCGTTCTCGCAGAACTCGCTCGATATGGCCATCCAGGGGCAGGGCTTCTTCGTTCTTAAGCCCAACCTCACCTCGAACCAGACGGTGTTTACGCGCAACGGATCGTTCCGCGTCAACAACGATCGTTACGTGGTGGACTCTTCGGGGCAGTTCGTCCAGGTCTTCCCGGTCAACGACGACGGATCAGTCGTCGCCACGGGTTTGAGCTCCGCCAAATCGCTGCAGCTGCCGAGCACCGCCGGTCTGCCGCGAGCGTCTTCCAAGATCGACCTCGGTGTGAACTTGCCTGCTGACGCAGAAATCATCCCGCAGCAGGAGGAGTACAAGTCGGGCGCTGCCGTGTATCGGTTTGATCGAAACGATCCCAACACCTTCAACCGATCGACCTCGATCACGGTGTTCGACTCCCTCGGCAACCCCTCGATCGCCACGATCTATTACGTCAAGGTGTCGAACGCGACGATCGCAGACCCCACCAACAAGTGGCAAACCTACATCTACGTCGGTGATCGCGAAATTAAGCCTGCGTTGCTTAACGCGAAGACCGACAAGGGCGAGACGCTCTACATCGACAAGTTCGGTCAGCAGACAATCGATCCGACCGAGTTTGACCCGACCTTCAACGCCGGCGCGCCGCACCCCTTGTATTACCTGAACGATCAGACCAACAAGGTCAACTCGACGCCGGCAAAATTGACCGGCGGCTTCATCGACCGCGCCAACGGCTTCGATTTCGGTAGCACAGACAGCAACAAGATTCGTATCGGCTCGTCGGAAGTCAGCACCACTGCGAGCGGTAGCTGGACTACGTCGATTTCCACCTCGGGCGACGGTACACCGGCGCAGCAGTATTCGATTACGCTGACCAAGGGCACGGGCGCCGCGGCTGTGAGCCGCACGCTGACATTCCATAGCCAGGCCGCCAATGCGGCGACCGGCAAATCATTGCGTGCTGAAGACATCGACACCCTGCTGTCGGGTACGGCAACGATCGCCACCGGTGGTGCCGCACCGCAGACAGTGCAAGCGGCATTGGCCTCGCTGGGGCTCGGGTTCTCGGGCAAGGCGCTCGATGGGTCTTTGAGTTTCTTCGATATCGACGGTAACGAAACCTTCACGATCACCGTCAACAACACCATGAAGTCGCAGGGCGGCGGTTTCGCCGGCGCCGATTTTTCGAGCGCTACGCCGTTGACGATTGGCGCGTCGGTTGAGAAGCAGAAGGGCTTGAGCAATCGCGGCATCCTGAAGATCTCCGTGGACGACTCGGACCCGATCACCATCTCGCTGCCGGACAAGCTGCGCGGCCAGGCCTTGACGGGTACCGAGCTTGCCGCCGAGCTGACCAAGGCCATCAACAACGCCTACGGTGACGATCGCTACACGAGTATTTCGTCTCCGGCGAACAGTGACTTTCGACTTTTTGCCGAAATCGATCTCGATAATTTGCCAGCTGACAGCCCGCTGCGAACTGCTTACGCGGACACTGCCAACGCGCTAAACGCCGGACTGGTCGGGGCCGGAAAAACCCGTGCTAATGCCCTTGAAAATGGCATCAAGATGCGGCTGCCGTCGCTCGAGACCTACAGCCCCAACGCCGCAAACGCAGCTAACGATCTGGTGGCTGCCGTACAGCGCGAGGTCGACTCGCACATCGGCGCGGGCGTTATTCGGGTGGGATACGACCCGCGTGCACGCTCCTTCACCTTCAAGCCCAACGACAACTCCTTCAAGATCCAAAGTTTGAAGGTGCTTGGGCCCCTGGATGCCGATGGCACAACGCCCAAGGCCAACGACGTGCTCGGATTCCCAGCCACGGGTGATTTCACCGCGGTCGGTGCCGGTACCACGCAAGGTTCCTTGGTGGCGGGTGAGCTGCGCCCAAACGGCAACGACATCCTGAACGAAGATCAGCGTCGGTATGGCATTCGTGTCGACTACCTGAAGGATCAGCGCCGGTTCGTCTTCGCGTCGGGCACAACGGGCGAGAAGTCGCTGATCAAGGTGTCGGTGTCGGACAACGATCGCGCCGCCAATATTCTGGGTATCTCCGACGAGTTCGCGACGGAAATCGTTTCCTCTGCGGGTACGGGGCTCTCGTCCAAGCCGGCGGTCACCACCGGCAGCAAGGCGGGCATTGACATCACGGGCACGTTCTCCGTGACCTCGAATGACAATATCGTCAACGTCACGGTCGATGGTATCGACGGTTCAATCCGCATTCCGCCCGGTGCTTACACCGGCACGACGTTTGCGCAGGCGCTGCAGGACCGGATCAATGCGATCGCAGGTCCGACCGGCAAGGCCGTCAGCGGCGTCAAGGTCGAATATGACCCGGACAACGCCCGGTTCAAGTTCACCTCGGGCACAACCTCCGAAGAGTCGTTCATCAACGTCAACGGTCACCCGAACTTCGGCCTTAGCTCGACGACTCAGGTGCGTGGCAGCGTGCCCCAAGTCACCGTGCTCGTGCAGGCGAAGGATGCTGACGGCAACCTGTTGTACATCGATAAGGACGGCACCGAAACGACTAAAAAGCCTGAGAGCTTGCCGAACTACGCGCCGATCTACCTGAGTAAGGGTCAGTTGACCTTCGATACGGCCGGTAAGCTCGTATCGCCGAAAGAGGGCGCGCAATACACGCCGTTCGATCCGCAAAACGGCGCCGACTTGATCGTGCTCAACGTCGACTACGGCAAGTTCTCGACGCAGTACTCGCAGCCCTTCTCGGTGCTGTCGTTGACGCAGGCCGGCTTCACCTCCGGCCGACTCGACGGCATCAGCATCGACT
>JBJTBK010000117.1:0-2030 GCA_046091245.1 Nevskiaceae bacterium
CCCGGCCCAACAACGACACACGACCGATCGTGATCGCCCAGCCATCGCCTTTTGTTGCATGGCTGTTCGAAACCGCACCTCGGCCCGCGTCGTTCTTCGCCCCGCGCGATCGCATCGACCCCACGGTGCGCAGCCAAGCTCGACCCTCGTCGCCATAGACGTATTCCTTGATCTCATCCTTGTCGATCAGCCGAACGCCACTCGGTCGCTCGCCGGCCGCGAGCGCGCGCAGCAAGGCGATCTGCACCGACATGCCATCTTGCAAGCCTGCTTGCAGCGGCAGGTCCACCGCCTTGCGCTCCGCCGTGCCGCGGACCCGACCGGCTGGCCAATCAAACTCAAGGGAAATGTCTTTGTCGGTGGATTTGGTGCCGTCGTCGGCGACATAGCGCAACGGTCTTGGCCGGTCGTCCTCCAGCGTGAACAGACTGGTCTGACGAATCTCGCCCGGCAAGGCGAGCTTGAATAGACCCCGTGCTTCGTTGCGTGACACGTAGCGCCAGCGGTTACCGTTATCGCGGGTCAGCTCGAGACTGCTCGTACCGGCATTCATGCCCCGAAACACCACCTCGAAGCTCGCCTGAAAAGGCTCCAGCGGCGCGGTGGCGGCGGCGGCGCGCACCGCGCCAAGACAGAGCAATCCAACGAGCAGCAGACGCCCGAGCGCGCGAAGCGATGTCCGACGAGCAATCATGAGCGCGGGAACTCCTCTCTGATCGGTTGCCTCAGTGGTACACCATCGAGTGTCGGCACTCCGTCGACGATCCTCAGCCGACCCGCCGTCACCCAGCCCACGACTCTAGGGTAAATCACGTGCTCAATGCGATGCACGGCAAGGCGCAGCGATTCGGCATCATCACCTTCCAGCACGGCCATTGAGCCTTGTAGCACGCAGGGGCCGCCGTCAAGCTCAGGCGTGACGTAGTGCACGCTGGCGCCGTGCTCGGCCTCACCAGCCTCCAGCACACGGCGATGCGTATGCAGACCCTTGTGCCGCGGCAGCAGGGAGGGGTGGATGTTGAGCATTCGGGCAGCGAAGTGCTGCACGAACTCAGTATCGAGAATGCGCATGTAGCCCGCGAGCACGACGAGTTCGGCGTCACACTCCTCGATGGCCCGTCGCAGCCGAAGATCGTGCGCGTGCCGCGATTCACCCGTGGCGAAGGGCAGTGCCTGAACCGCTACGCCGCGCGCGGCCGCCTTGGCAAGCCCAGCCGCTTGCGGCTGGTCCGAGAGCACGCCCACCACCTCGCCCTCAATGTCCCCTCGTGCGCAAGCGTCGAGCACGGCCAGCATGTTGCTGCCGGTGCCGGAGATCAGCACGACGATGCGACGGGGTGCTCGGACGCTGCTCACTCGATGACGACGTCGCCGTGGCCTGCGCAGACTTCGCCGATGACGGAGACCGATTCGCCCTGCGCGCGCAGCACGGCTAGCGCCGCGTCCGCCGCATGAGCGGGAACGATCGCGACCATGCCGATACCGCAGTTGAAGGTCCGGTGCATCTCGGCATCGGCGATGCCGCCGGTGCGCTGCAACCAGTCGAACACCGGGTCGTGGGCCCATTGCGAGCGCTGCAGGCGGACACCGCAGTGGGCAGGCAGCACCCGCGGGATGTTGTCCGTGAGGCCGCCGCCAGTAATGTGCGCAAAGCCGTGCACAGGCATGGCTTTGGTCAGCGCCAGCATGGCGGGCACATAAATTCGTGTCGGCGCGAGCAGCCGATCGAACAGCGATTTACCGTCGAGCTGCGTATCCGCAGTGGCCTCACCGAGCGCCAGTAGCCGGCGGATCAACGAGTAGCCATTCGAGTGTGGGCCTGAGGAAGCGAGCCCGATCACGGCATCGCCGACGCCGACGAGACTGCCGTCGATGATGGCGTCTTTCTCGACGACACCTACGCAGAAACCCGCCAGATCGTAATCACCGCCGTGATACATACCGGGCATCTCCGCGGTTTCACCACCGACTAGCGCACAGCCGGCGAGTCGACAGCCCTCGACGATGCCGGCGATCACGCTCTCCGCGAC
>JBJTBK010000118.1:0-2003 GCA_046091245.1 Nevskiaceae bacterium
AGGATGGTTCCCATCAGAAAAACTCCTTCAATGGGCCAGTTGAGTCACGACGCTCAGGGCGGCTGAACGTGCCTTCGCATCAAGCGACAGCAAGCCCCCCACGCTCTTCACCGAGCCGCGCGCCAACGACACGCTGTTCGCGCACCACGAGCCCCACGTACGGAGCCCGGTGCAGACGCTCGGCGACATTCGCGCGCAGCTGGCCGCGAATGACCAGGGGGCGCGCCGTCTGGTCTCGCTGCTGCGAGAGAGCGGCATGCGGGATGTCGGTGCGCTGTCCCGGCAGGTCCGCGACGCGTCCGAGCGCGCCATGCGCGACGCACTGCGTGCTGCCCCCGACGGCACGTGGCACTATCGGTATGAGGCCGACGGTGACGGGCTCGGCGACGGAGTGGACATCGCGCTGGCCCTCACCATCGCCGGCGACACGATCCACGCCGACTATGCCGGCACGCGCGGCATGCATCGCCTCGGCATCAACGCCGTGGCCAACTACTGCTACGCCTACACCGCGTATCCCATCAAGTGCGTCTTCAGTCCCGAGGTGCCGAACAACGACGGCGGCTTCCTGCCGATCACCGTCGTGGCGCCCGCCGGGTCGATGCTCAACGCGCAGGCGCCGGCACCCCTTGGCGCGCGCAACATCACCTGCAACATTCTGCATGCGGTCGTGTTCGGGGCGCTGGCACAGGCGGTACCCGACCGCGTGCAGGCCGACTGCGGGAGCGCCTGCTGGAGCGTGGTGCTCAATGGTCGCCTCCCGGATCGCGGAGAGTTCGTGGAGTATTTCTTCCTCAACGGCGGTTACGGCGCGCGGGCTACCAAGGACGGACCGGCCGTGCTCAGCTTTCCGACCAACGTCGCCAACGTGCCGACCGAAGTGCTCGAGCACGCGATGCCGGTGCTGGTGCACGAGAAGGCGTTGCGCCCGGACTCCGGTGGCGATGGGGAGTTCCGCGGTGGACTTGGCCAGCGCGTGTCGTTCGAGTGGCGCGGAGAGAGCGCGGTCAACCTGTCGCTCCTCTCCGAGAAGACGCGGACGCAGGCCCATGGCGCATGTGGTGGTGCACAGGGGGCGCGCGGGGCGATCCGGATCACGCCGGATCGCGACATCGCGCCGAAAGGGCTGACACAGCTTGCCCCGGGTGATCGATTGACGTTGGAGCTGCCCGGAGGTGGCGGCTATGGCGATCCGGCGCGTCGCGATGCCGCGGCGCGCGCGCACGACCGGGCGCAAGGATACGTAACGCAGCGAGGGACATCATGAGCACAACTGTCGCACCGACCGATACCATGCAGGTCCATGAGAGCCGCGACTTCCAGTCGTACCACGCCTTCCTGCGGGAAGCGCGGAAATACATGGAGACGCCGGTCTACGAGGAGCTCTATCGCGCCTATCGACGAGCGGTCGAGGGGCCCGGCAAGCGCACTCCACGCACGGTCAATGAAGCCTTCGCCGTGATGGACACGCTCCCCGAGTTCAAGCTCTACTGCTGGCTCTTCCGCAACCTGCAGCGCTTCAAGTACACCAAGAACGACCTCGGCATCGTGGGCACCGTCGAGGCGCAGCGGGAGCGCATTGCCTCGGCGATCATCGCGGCGGCTGCCGACGCGGGCGGTGCCCTGCGCCTCGATCCGTCGCTTCGCCTCCCCGACTACTACACGATGGTGGACTTCCACCAGCATCCGGGCGGTGTGTGGAACGACGATGTCGACGGCGTCATCTACGATGTCGCGCGGCGCACCACGCTTCCGTCGCACATGGATCCGAACGGCCTTTACCGCCTGATCTTCTCGTTCTTCCCGAAGCGCGAGTATCGGAGCGTGCTCGACTGGGGGACCGGGCACGGTGCCGGGTTGTTCACCTGGCGCGAGGCGCATCCGGAGAGCGAACTGCACGGGGTGGACTTGTCGGCGCCCTGCCTCAAGTACGCGCACCTGCGTGCGCGCGAGGCGGGTGTGCCAGCGATCTTCACGCAACAGGACTTCGAACACCTCGATTA
>JBJTBK010000119.1:0-2130 GCA_046091245.1 Nevskiaceae bacterium
CCGCAAGACCGTCCGCCCGCACTTCATCGACACGATGCCGAACAACTTCCTGCAGGTAGGGCTCATCCTCAGCCTCCTGCCGAACGCCCGCATCATCGACGCCCGCCGTCACCCTCTGGGCTGCTGTTTCTCCAACTTCAAGCAGCTCTACGCCCGCGGCCAACGCTTCAGCTACGGCCTCGGCGATATGGGCAGCTACTACCGCGACTATGTGGCGCTGATGGCGCACTTCGATGCGGTGCTGCCGGGGCGCGTACATCGGGTCATCTACGAACAGATGGTCGAGGACACCGAGACCGAAGTCCGCCGTCTGCTCGACTACTGCGGCCTGCCCTTCGACCCCGGCTGCCTGAGGTTCTTCGAGAACGACCGGCCGGTCCGCACCGCGAGTTCCGAGCAGGTCCGGCAACCCATCTACCGCGACGGCATGGACCAGTGGCGGCGCTTCGAACCTTGGCTCGCGCCCCTCAGGGAAGCGCTCGGTCCGGTTCTCGATGCCTACCCGCAGGTGCCCGTAGACCTCTGACCCCCGGCTCGCCGCGCCCGTGGTGACCACGCAACGCACGCCGCCCCATCCCCTCTTGCGTGGCCATCCGATTGGCGTAATCTCCCGACAGGGACCTCGAACAACAAGTGGGAGACTCCTCATGAGCACTCGTCGCGCCGGAACCGCACCCTCCACCCAGCCCGTCCTCCGTAACCACACGCCCATCGCCGCCGCGGTGTTCGCCGCGATCGCAGGCCAAGCCGCCATCGCACAGGACAGCACCGGCCTCGAAGAGGTGGTGGTGACCGCGCAGAAGCGCAGCGAGAATATGCAGGACGTGCCGATCAGCATCGACGCGATCAGCACCGAGAAGCTCGAACAGCTCAACATCAACAATTTCACGGACTACGTCCGCATGCTGCCGAGCGTCGCCGCGACGCCCAGCATCGGCGCGGGCGCCGGCTTCTCCGCGGTCTACATGCGCGGCATCGTGACCGGTGGCGACGGCCAGGCCACCACCTCGCAGCCGAGCGTCGGCACCTACCTCGACGAACAGCCCATCACCACCATCCAGGGCAACCTCGACCTGCATCTCTACGATATCGCACGCGTCGAGGCCCTCGCCGGCCCGCAAGGCACGCTGTACGGCGCGAGCTCGCAGGCCGGCACCATCCGCATCATCACCAACAAGCCGGAGATCGGTAAGTTCTCCGCAGGCTACGCCCTCGAAGGCAACACGATCAGCGACGGCGACAACGGCTATACGGCTGAAGGCCATGTGAACATCCCGCTGGGTGAGCGGTCCGCGCTGCGCCTCGTGGGCTGGAAGGCCAAGAAAGGCGGCTGGATCGACAACCTGCGCGGCACCCGCCTGTACCGGGGCGATGTCAGCACCGCCGCGGACAACTTCACGGTCAACAACAACGGTCTCGCCAAGGACGACTACAACACGCTCGACACCACCGGCGCCCGCGCCGCGCTGCGCATCGAGCTCAACGACGACTGGACCATCACCCCGACCGCGCAGATGCAGGAGCAGAAGAGCCGCGGTCACTGGGGCGATGACCTCAGCAGCTTCGCGCCGGGCACCTATGCCGTGAAGCACTTCCGCGAGGAATATGTCAAAGACAAGTGGTACCAGCTCGGGCTCACCGTCGAAGGTCAGATCGGCTCGCTGGATGTCACCTACGCGGGCAACTACCTCGACCGCGATGTCGACGGGTCCTTCGACTACTCCGACTACTCATACTGGTACGACAACCTCTACACCTCGGGCTACTTCGCGGGCCTGTTCCTCAACAATGCGGGTGGTCGCCCCAACCCGTCCCACAGCTTCATCAACAACGACGCCTACCAGAAGCAGAGCCACGAACTGCGGCTCAGCACCGACCCGACGAGGCGCGTCCGCGGTCTCATCGGCCTCTTCTACCAGAAGCAGACCCACGACTTCGAACAGCCCTTCGGCAACGTCGCGGGGCTTGCCGACGCGATGCTCATGAACCGCGATGAACCGAGCGGTGCGAAGTTCCCGGGTGTCGTCTATCTCAACAGCCTCGACCGCGTCGACACCGACAAGGCGGTGTTCGGCCAGATCGCCTACGACATCACCGACAAGTTGGAGCTCACGGTGGGCGCCCGTTTCT
>JBJTBK010000120.1:0-2225 GCA_046091245.1 Nevskiaceae bacterium
GGAACGACTCGGCCAAGCGGTGGCGCTCGCGCTGCGAACGCTCAAGGACGGCATCCCTTACCAGCACGAAATGAACGATGCGTTGGTCAAGATGCATCTCAATTCGGTTCAGTTCGCGAAGAATAAAGGGCTTGTTAAACAATATGTTGAGCACGATATCTCAACGATGATGCCCATCTTGAAGAGCTTGGGCGCCCAGGTTGCGCAGCGGGGTGACCCGGAGATTGCGCTGCAAGGAATCTTCGACAAGACCAGCAGTTTTTATCAATTGTGTCTGGACCTTGAGGTCTCGCCCGGCCAACGCCGGTTCACCTTTCCTTATAGCCACGTGCTCGCGATTTCGAGGCGCATCGGTCAGTTCGATTTGACGGATGCAGAGTTGCACGAGATCTGGCTCAAACCTCGCCTGGAGGGCTATGGCCATGTCATTGGCGTCCCCTTGGAGGTGTCCGACATCGGCGCCGACGGCAAAGTGACGGTATCGCTCGGGGCTGAAATCCCCTAGCCAGGCGCAGAATGGGCGTTGTTTCGGTGGTAATGTTAAGCCGCGAGGTACGTCCACCTTGCGGACAGCGCAAGGCCGTCGCCGCGACCCGGTTGATCCCCCGGTGATAGAACACTGACATAGCGGCGGGCACATGCCGCATGAACAACGGGGGTTGATATGTCTAAGTTCGCCAGGGCGACCCATACCCTATGGATAGCGCCATTGACCTTGTGGGTAGCGCTGCCGGTCAGCGCGCAAGCGCCCGACGCTGGGGCCACGCTTGAAGAGATCGTGGTCACCGCACGTAAACGCGAAGAAAATCTGCAAGATGTTCCCATTGCCGTCACGGCAATTTCGGCCGACACCTTGCAACGCGAGGGCATCAAGGACATCGAAGGTGTCATCGACCGAGACCCTAGCCTGAGCTTCGATCGGGGCATTGCACCCTACGACACGCGTATCGTCATTCGAGGTCTCTCGCCCACGCGCGGTCGGCCGAATGTGGCGACTCTGGTGGACGGCATCGACGTGTCGAGCGAGGCCATCGGTGTGGCCGGTGGCTCGTTGCTGATCAACCCGAGGCTCGTCGATATCGAGCGCATCGAAATCGTCAAGGGACCGCAAAGTGCGCTGTATGGGCGCAGTGCGTTCGCCGGTGCGATTTCCTACATCACGGCGGATCCGGATGACGAGGTGTCGGGCAGTGCCTCGGCCGAGTATTCCGAGCACGAGTCCTTCGACGTGAAAGGCAGCCTCTCTCTGCCGATCAGCGACACGCTGGGCGTTCGCGTCAATGCCTACAAGTTCGATGATCGCGGCATCTATCGCAACACGACGGGTGGTGAGTACGTTGGGGGCGGCGATGGCCTCGGCGGCTCGTTGACGCTCAAGTGGGCGCCGACCGACAGTTACTCGCTGAAACTGCGTTCGGAGTTCTCGGATGATCATTTCGATCAGCCGGCGCAGGCCAACGTGGCGTTCAATGGTGTTTCCATCGTGCCGGCGGCGGCCTCGAGTTGCCGCACCTACTCGATCGCCAACCCGGCAGGCGGCACGCTGGTGGCAACGGGACCGGTGCTTGATGCCTCCTGCCAGTTCGTCGATGCGAACGCGGCGTTGCCCGCGAATACCTTGAACCTCGCACGCACGTTCCAGACCGCGGTGCTCGGTGCAGCGCCCACGACGATCACCGCGGGCATGGTGTTCGACGACATGAACGTGCCTTCGTACCGGGGGCAGATGGTGCGCGGCAACCAGCTCGCCGTGACCTATAACCCGGACTTCACGCGCTCGCGCGACAACGGGATCACGGCACCCGCCTTCACGGGCACCGATCGCGAGGTCACGCGGTTCTCGGCGGTGCAGGAGTTGAACGTGTCGTTTGGCACATTCTCCTCACTCACGGGTTACACGCGCGCCGAGGTCGGAACAAATCTCGATTTCGACAAGACTGCGCGCGCCATCATCCAGCAGAACATCAAGACCGAGAGTCTCACCAAGCAGGTGAGTCAGGAACTGCGCTTTACTTCGGATTTCGACGGGCCGCTGCAGTTCATCACCGGCTATCAGTATTGGACTGAGCGTGCGGATCAGACGGACCTCAACAACACGGTATTCGGTGCCGGCACCGCCTGTCCGCTGTTGTCGATTCCGTTCCCGCCGCCTGGGCGTCTGCTGTGCGCAACACAAGCCTCGCCGGTCGGTCTGGCCTATACGGAAACTAGCGCCTCGCCCTACA
>JBJTBK010000121.1:0-21246 GCA_046091245.1 Nevskiaceae bacterium
GACGCTGCCAACCTGGCCAAGTTGCTCGCGGCTCTGGCGGGCATTGAACCCGAGTCCCGCCGTGCACGTTTTCGCTGCGTGATCGCTTTCGTCCGCGCGGCCGATGACCCGCACCCGATATTCGGTACGGGCCGTTGGGAAGGCATCATACTGACCGCGCCGCGCGGTACGGGCGGATTCGGTTATGACCCGGTGTTCGCGCCACTCGATGCCGCCGGCGCCAGCGTCGCTGAGCTGGAGGCGGCGCGTAAACACGCCGCGAGTCATCGCGGTCAGGCGTTGCGCGATCTGCTGCAGCGACTGCCGCGCGCCGTGCCATGACCTTTCCGCGCCCCACCGCATGACACGTCCGCTCGGCGTTTACCTGCACTTCCCCTGGTGCGTGAGCAAATGTCCTTACTGTGACTTCAACTCGCATGCCTTGCGGGGGTCATTGCCCGAGCAGGCCTATGTCGACGCTCTGTGCGCGGACCTACGGGCGCAGGTGGAGCGCCACGCGCCATTCCTGCAAGGGCGATCCGTGACGAGTCTGTTTCTCGGTGGCGGGACGCCGAGTCTGTTTTCGCCGAGCGCCATCGGTCGCGTGCTGCAGGCGGTGCGCGACGAATTGTCTGTGGCGAGCACCGCGGAGATCACGCTCGAAGCGAATCCCGGCACGATCGAGCGCGGGCGTTTCGCCGAGTACGCCGCAGTCGGTGTGAATCGCGTTTCGGTCGGCGCGCAGACTTTCGATGCGGCACGACTGCGCCTGCTCGGTCGCGTGCACTCACCGATTGAAACAGCGAGCGCGCTTGCCGAGTTGCACGACGCGGGCTTGAACAACTTCAACATCGACCTGATGTACGGCTTACCCGGGCAGGGTGTCGCCGAGGCCATCGCGGACGTGCAGGCGGCACTGTCGTTTTCACCGGCGCAGATCTCCCACTATCACCTGACGCTCGAACCCGGCACGCCCTTCGCCGCGCAGCCGCCGCCCGCGCTGCCCGATGAGGACACCACCGTGGAAATCCTCGCGGCCTGCCTGCCGTTGTTGCAGGGCGCGGGATTCGAGCGGTACGAAATCTCGGCGTACGCCCGCCGTGGACAGGCCTGCGCGCACAACTTGCTGTATTGGAACTTCGGCGATTATCTCGGCGTCGGTGCCGGCGCCCACGGCAAGCTCAGCGGAGTCGATGCCGCGACCGGCGAGTGGCGTATCGTGCGCACCACCCAACCGCGCGACCCGCGCCGCTTTCAACGCGACCCACGGGCAGGACTCGTGCAGACCGAGGTCGCCCCGGCGCAGCGACCGTTCGAGTTCATGCTCAATGCCTTGCGCCTGCTCGAGGGCTTTGCCGTAACGCAGTTCGAGGCGGGCACCGGCCTGCCGCGGCAGGCCGTGTGGCCCACCCTTGAACGGCTCGCTGAGCGGGGGCTGCTCGCGATCGAGGCGGACCGGCTGCGACCCACACCGCTCGGGCTGCAGTACCTCAATGACCTGTTGGTTGAATTCCTGCCAAGCGAATCGGGCACTTAGGCGTTTTCGTCGGCGAATTCGTACGGACTATGCACAGCTTGGGAAAATCCCCGGCGGGGAGAGCAGTTCGCACGATTTTTTCAGATTTGTTGCAAGGATAGGAACGTAACTTGTTGAATTTAATATTTAATATACAGCTCTCATTTTTTGAGCAATACCGCAGAAATGCGGAAATCACCCGGGAAAACGACACAGAAGGCCCCCTCGTCCACAGAGTTATCCACAGAAACTGTGGATAGACCCGGTGGTTGCAGTCGGCGTGAGCCCGTGGCCTCGATGAGGCCCTTGTGCGCCGGCCAGTACACCGATAGACTGCGCGCCCTTTTTGACCCGCTGTCTCGGTAGGCCTCCCATGAAAGCCTCGATCCACCCGGAATACAACGACATCAACGTCAGCTGCTCTTGCGGCAACACGTTCAAGACCCGCTCGACGCTGGGTCACGACCTGCAGGTCGAAGTCTGCTCGAGCTGCCACCCGTTCTACACGGGTAAGCAGAAGATCGTGGACACCGCCGGCCGCGTCGATAAATTTCGCAAGAAGTACGCGGCCGCTGCCGCGCGCTGACCGCATCGTCTTGCCGGCTTCTGGCTGGCCTGACTATCTCCGTATCGGGGCGCCTGTGGGCGCCCCGTTGCGTTTAGGGCCCCGGCGAACGTAGCGTGGGCGGGAACTTCTGCTGGTTTTGGGGCCTCCGAGGTCATCATGACGATGCGTAACATTCGACGGTTCATGGCGGCGGCTCTGGCCTTGGTGCTGGTGGCCACCACGCCGCTGGCGTTCAGCCAGACGAAGGCCAAGAAGCCCAAGGAAAGCGCCAGCGCTCGCAAGGCACACGAACAGATCCTCAAGGCCTACGGTGTGTACGAGGATCAAGCGCTGCAGGATTACGTCAGCGAGGTTGGTCAGCGCGTCGCCAAGATGAGCGAGCTCGCAGATGCGGAATGGAAATTCGTCGTCATCGACGATGATTCCATCAACGCGTTCACCACCGGCTGCTGTTACGTCTACGTGCACCGCGGCTTGCTACGCAACCTCAACTCCGAATCCGAGTTGGCCTCGGTGCTGGGCCACGAAGTGGCGCATGTCACCGCGCGGCACCCGCAGGAGCGGACCACGCGCGGTGTGCTGGCGACGCTCGCTGCCACGGCCGCAGCGATGTACACGGGTTCGGGGGCGGTTGCGGATCTCGCCAACCTCGGAGCGACGGCGTGGATGCAGGGCTATGGTCGTGAGAATGAACTGGAGGCTGACCGACTCGGCCTCAAGTACGCCACCCGGGCCGGTTATCGACCGGAGGCGATGACCGAAGTGTTCGAGATGTTCAAGCAAGGCGAGCGCTTCGAACGCGACCGCGCGCGGGCCGAGGGTCGCGAGCCGCGGATTTATCACGGCCTGTTCTCTTCGCACCCGACGCCGGACGCACGAGCCATCCAGGCGGCGAAGATGTCGGCCAATGTGGTTGATGCCCCCTCTGGCGGCTGGCTCGATAACCGCGATCGTTACCTGCAAGCGCTCGACGGCATGACCTACGGCTCGAGCCGTGCGCAGGGCATCGTGCGCGGCAATCGCCTGTATCACGCCGATCTCGGCATCACCTTGGCGTTCCCGCGCGCCTGGACCGTCGACAACCAGCGTGACCGGCTGCTCGCCTTCACGCCGAGCAAGGACACGGTGATGCAGATCACCCTGCAGGAATATCCGCCGACCCAAGGCCCGCGCGAGTTTCTGCTCTCGCAGCTGCGCGGTGCGAACTTGAGTGGCGGTGAGCCGATCACCGTCAACGGCATGGAGGGATACACCGTACGGACGAGCTCCGGTTCGCCGCTCGATCGGGGTGCCGGCCCTGTGCGTTGGACGGTGCTGTATCGCGGCAGGAGCGCCTTTATCTTCGCCGGTGCGAGCCGTGCCTCGCGTGCCGGCATCCCCGAGTCCGACGGTCTGTTCGTCTCCGTTGCGCAAACGCTACGCGGACTGAAGCCCGCGGAGTTTCCGCTCGCCGAGCCATACCGCGTTCGCGTCCGGACGGCGACCGCCGATACACGCCTTGAGGACTACGCGGACAACGTGCCCGTGGAGCGCTTCCAGAAGGAAGAATTGCTGCTCATCAACGGTCTCTACCCGAACCGCACGCTGCGCCCCGGAGACCGCTACAAGGTGGTCGAGTGACGAAATAGCGGCGGGTTGCCTTGATTCCGTCACGCGAGCGTGTCAACTTTCTGCCACACGTTGAAAGAAGATCCGCCCATGACAAACAAGACATTCGAACTGCTCGACGTCGCTTCGGGGAAAAAATCCGCTCTGCCGGTTCGCTCCGGGACCATAGGACCGGATGTGCTCGACATCGGTGCCCTCAACAAAGAACACGGCGTGTTCACGTTCGATCCGGGCTTCATGGCCACGGCGAGCACCGAGAGCAAAGTCACCTACATCGACGGCGACGCTGGAGTGCTGCTTTATCGCGGCTACCCGATCGAGCAGTTGGCGGCGCAGAGTTCCTTCATCGAAGTCGCCTATCTGCTGCTCAACGGCGAATTGCCCGATGCCAAGCAGCTCGCCGATTTCAGCGTCAACATCCAGCGGCACACGATGATCAACGAGTCGTTGCTGCGCAAGTACAACGGCTTCAACAACGACGCACACCCCATTGCAATGGTGATCGCGAGCGTGGCTTCGATGTCGGCGTTCTATCACGACTCGATGGACATCAATAATCCGCGACATCGCGAAATCTTTGCCCATCGCATCATTGCCAAGCTGCCGACGATTTCCGCGGCCGCCTACAAGCGCTCGATCGGCCAGCCGTTTATCTACCCGCGCAACGATTTCGACTATTGCAGCAACCTGCTGCACATGTACTACGCCGTGCCCTGCGAGCCGTATCACGTCGATCCGCTCGCTGCGCAGGCACTCGACTTGTTGCTGATCCTGCACGCTGATCACGAGCAGAACGCCAGCACCTCGACGGTGCGCTTGGCAGGCTCCACCGGCGCCAATCCCTATGCAGCCATTTCCGCCGGCGTGTCGGCTCTCTGGGGTCCGGCACATGGTGGTGCGAACGAGGCCGTGCTCGAGATGCTCGAGGAGATCGGCACCGTCGATAACATCCCGAAGTTCCTCGCGCAGGTGAAGGACAAGACGAGCAACGTGCGGCTGATGGGCTTTGGTCATCGCGTCTACAAGAACTTCGACCCGCGTGCCAAGATCATCCGCGAGATGTGCCACAAGGTGCTCGCGAAGATGGGTCGCGCCGACAACCCCTTGCTCGAACTTGCCCAGCGTCTCGAAGAAATCGCCCTCAAGGACGACTACTTCATCGCCCGCAAACTGTACCCGAACGTCGATTTCTACTCGGGGATCATCTACAGCGCCCTTGGCATCCCGCGCTCGATGTTCACCGTGATGTTCGCCATTGCGCGCACCGCGGGCTGGGTGTCGCACTGGCAAGAGATGATCAGCGACCCCGGTTACAAGATCGGTCGGCCGCGCCAGCTCTACACGGGTGCTCCGAAGCGCGAATACGTGGCGATCGGCAAGCGCTGATCGCGCCGCGGCGATACGCCGACAGCGCGTTCACAGCAGCGCTGCGACCTCGTTGGCGTCAGCGCGACGCATCGGCTTGCCATCGATGGGGCTCACGGGCGCTTGGCGAATGCCGTCGATACCAAAAACCACAAGCTCGACCGGCTGATCGTCTACCTCGAAGTGTACGCTTGGCTGATTCACCACGAGTTCAGTATTGATTCGAGTGCGCCGCTCGCCGAGTTCGAACGGCACGCGTTGTTCGAGTAGGCGTAGCGTCACGGTTTCGGTGCGATCGGCGAACACGTGCAGGATCACATCGTCATGCGCGGTCGCTGTGCCTGCGAGCACAGCACCGACGAGGCGTGGCTTGAACTCCTGCAGTCGATGCATCACATCGAGCGCCACCTGTCGTTGCGCGCTCAGTGAGGCCTCATGAGCCTCACCGCCAAATAGCCGCTGGTACTCCTGTAGCGCGGCTTCGATTTCCGTGTTGCGTGGCAGCACGTTGCCATCGACTACACCGAAGCGTTCGGCCGCTTTGCGCTTGGCAAGCAGAAAGTCACGCACGCCGTGCTCGGCCATCACCCGTGCCGCTTCTTGGGCGAGGGCGCGGCGCAAGTTGTCGGTTCGCGGCGCGGGCTTTTTCATGGCGGGATCGTGACGTCAGAACAGCGGCTCGGAGGGCGTATCGGGATTGGCCGGTTGACCCGGCATGCCCGCCTCGCCACCAATCAGGCCGCCGGTGGGCAGTCGATCCATCATGAAGGTTTCGAAGATCGCGGTGTCGTCATCGGCACTGGCGATCTCGCCGGTAACGGGCGAGATGCGCACTTGCACGAGACCGCCGGGCATTGGCCAACCGCGATCGGGCACGCCCTTCAAAGCGTCGCGCATGAAATCCACCCAGATCGGCACGGCGGTTCGACTGCCCTCTTCGCCTTCGCCGAGCGGTTTCGACTGATCGAAACCCACCCACACCGAGGCCGCAAGAGTATGGCTGTAGCCGTTGAACCACGTGTCGCGCGCTTCGTTGGTCGTACCGGTCTTGCCGGCGAGTTCACTGCGCCCGAGCGCCAGCGCCCTGCGGCCTGTGCCTCGAGTGATGACTTCGCGCAGCATGTCGGTCATCAACCAGGCGTTCTGTGCGCTGATGACGCGCGGCGCGACCTCCGTGGCCGCGTGCGTGCAAGCGCGAGGCACTGCGGTGACCACGGGGGCCTCTTCTTCGAGGCCGCGTGCATCGACGCTGCTCGCAGCGGGGACGGCGACATCGCATTCGGGCGCCACCACGCGCGGTGTGACCTGGAAGACCACCTTGCCCTGCGGGTCCTCGATACGCTCAATGAAATACGGTTGGATTCGGTAACCGCCGTTGGCAAACACCGCGTAGCCTGCGGCTACCTGCAGCGGTGTCGTGCTCATGGTCCCGAGCGAGAGTGTGAGGTTACGTGGCAAGCTCGAGCGCTCGAAGCCAAATCGCTGAGCGTAGGTGAGAGCGGGTTCCATACCGATCGCCTGCAGCACACGAATGGAGACCAGATTGCGCGACTTGACGAGCGCCTCGCGCAGGCGCGTCGGACCGCCGAAGTCCCCGCTGGAGTTCTCGGGCCGCCAGGCCTCTTCCATATTCGGATCGTCGATGACGAAGGGCGCATCGAGCACGACCGAGGCCGGCGTCAAGCCGTTGTCGAGCGCTGCGGAGTAGAGGAAGGGTTTGAAGCCGGAGCCCGGTTGCCGCTTGGCCTGAATGGCCCGATTGAACTTGCCATTGGCCTGATCAAAATAATCGAAGCCGCCGACGAGCGCCTTGATGGCGCCATCGTCTGGGGATAATGCGACGAGCGCTGCGGAAGCTTCGGGGACTTGTGCGAGTTTGAAGATGAGGCTGCGCTGCCCGGGCGGCTGGGTGCTCGTGCTGCCGGGTTTGCTCTCGGCAAGCTCGCTCGTCACGTGAATCAGATCCCCTCGCGCGAGAATGTCGCCCGCGCTTTTCGGCGAGGGGCCGAGCGTCTTGCCCTGTTTGCGGCGCGCCCAGGAAAGCCCGTCCCAGCCGATTTCGGCAAAACCGCTCCCGCGCACGTACACGCGTGCTGCGCGCGGCTCGACTTTGAGCACTACGGCGGGCGTCAGCGAGCCCGTGGAGGTGGCCTCATCCAGCAACTCTTCGAGAGCCGCGGCCGTCTCTTCGGTCGGCAAGTCAACCTTGCTGCGCGCTCCGCGCCAACCATGCCGACGGTCGTAGTCGATGAGCCCCGCGCGCAAGGCTGCGTTGGCTGCGGTTTGTTTGGCCGAGTCTACCGTCGTGTAGATCCGGTAGCCCTCGTTCTGCGCGGCCGCGCCCAAGCGGTGCCCGAGTTCGAGTCTTGCCATCTCCGCGACGTACGGCGCCTCCACGTCGAAACACTGTGCGTGCTGGCGCGCCTGCACCACCTCGGCCGCGGCGCGTTGCTCGGCCAGTTCGTCGATGTAGCCGAGTTCGCGCATCCGTCGCAGTACATAGCCACGCCGCTGTGCGGCAGCTTCGGGATTGTTGATCGGGTTGTAGCGCGAAGGGGCTTGCGGCACACGTGCGAGAGTGGCCGCCTCGGCAAGCGATAGCTGATCGAGCGTCTTACCGAAATACAGGTCGGCAGCGGCCGCGAAGCCGTAGGTGCGCTTGCCGAAGTGAATCACGTTCAGATAGAGCCCAAGGATTTCTTGCTTGGAGAACTCCCGCTCGATGCGATACGTCAGGAACATCTCCTGACCTTTACGCCGCCAAGTGCGGTCGTTGGTCAGGAAGAGATTCTTGGCCGTCTGCTGCGTGATGGTGCTCGCACCCTCAAGCCGATAGCCGGGAATGAGATTGACGATGATCGAGCGCAGGATGCCTTGGTAATCGAAGCCGGCGTGTTGGAAGAACCGGTCGTCTTCGGCGGCAATGAAGGCTTGTTTGACGAGTTCGGGGATCTGCTCGTAACTCACCGGGTTGCGCCGCTGCTCGCCGATCTGGGCGATAACCTGCCCATCGCTCGAGTAGACCCGCAACGGCACCTGTAGCTCGATCCGGCGCATCGCTTCGACGCTTGGCAGGGAGGGCTGCAGGTAGATGTAGGCCCCAGCGATGCCGGCGACGATAAGCATCATGCCGCCCAGCAGGAGTGCTGCGAGCCAGTAGACGAGTTTGGGGAGGTACTTCACGAGAGTCGACATGTTACCGGAATGCACCCACCACGGGCCGAACCCCCTGCGACGGCACCGGCTGGGGTAGGCTTGCACTCGCAGGCAGGCGAGAGACGATGGACGGGACAGGTAACATTTTTCTGGTGGGTCCGATGGGCTCGGGCAAGACTTCGGTGGGTAAGCAGCTCGCCCGGGCGCTCGGTCTGCCGTTCGTTGATTCGGATGCCGAGAGCGAGCGTCGCTCCGGCGTCGACATTCCGCTGATTTTCGACAAGGAAGGCGAGGCGGGGTTCCGCGCCCGCGAGCGCGAAGCCATCGCTGAACTCGTCACCCGGCGCGGCATCGTGCTTGCTACGGGTGGGGGCGCCGTGCTGCTGCCCGAGAATCGTGAGGCGCTGCGCAGTCACGGCACCGTGGTCTATCTCAAGACGTCGATTGCGCAGCAGGTCCGGCGGACGCGCCGTGCCACGAATCGTCCACTGCTGGCCGGCTCTGAAGATCCGGCGGCGCGCCTCACGGCGCTGATGAGCCATCGCGCACCGCTCTACGAGGGCGTAGCGCACATCACGGTGAGCACTGATGGCAGCCGGGTCGCGGCGGTCGTTGCGCGCATCCTCGGGCAGCTGCCTTCGCACCGTATACTTGAGCCGTCATGACAGCCTTGTTGGTCGATCTCGGGGAGCGTTCGTATCCGATCCACATCGGCGCGGGCTTGCTTGAGGACTCCGCCTGGCTCGCGGGTGTGTTGTCGGCGCGCAAAGTGGCCGTTGTCAGCAATACCACCGTCGCGCCGCTTTACGCGGCCGCGGTGCATGCCTCGCGCGCCGGTCGGGAGACGCTTGACATCGTCTTGCCCGACGGCGAAGCCCACAAGACGCTGGCTACCTTCTCGCGCATCATCGACTCACTGGTCGAGCATCGCTTCGGTCGCGATGATCTGCTTGTTGCGCTTGGCGGCGGCGTCGTCGGCGATCTCACCGGCTTCGCTGCAGCGTGCTACCAGCGCGGCATGGGCTTCGTGCAGATACCGACCACGTTGCTCGCGCAAGTCGACTCGTCCGTAGGCGGGAAAACCGGCGTTAATCATCCGGGCGGCAAGAATCTCATCGGTGCTTTCCACCAGCCGCAGGCGGTGATCGCCGACATCGCCACGCTGCGTACGCTGCCGCCGCGCGAGTTACGCGCGGGTCTGGCTGAAGTGGTCAAGTACGGCTTGATCTGCGATTTAGAATTCTTTGGTTGGATTGAGGACAATGCGGCCAAGTTGCTGGCGCTCGATGCTGCGGCGCTCAGCCACGCCGTGCATCGCTCCTGCGCCATCAAGGCCGCCATCGTGGCGCGCGATGAGCGCGAGCAGGGCGATCGAGCGCTGCTCAATCTCGGTCATACCTTTGGCCACGCCATCGAAACTGTGACGGGCTATGCCACGTGGCTGCATGGCGAGGCGGTCGCAACCGGGTTATTGATGGCGGCGACGCTTTCCGCCGAAGCCGGTTGGATGCCCGAGGCGCAGGTGGCGAGGCTTGCAGCGTTGTTACAGCGACTCGGGCTGCGTACCCATGCGGCGGAGGTCCCGGCGGCCGAGGCCCGTGCCGCGATGTCGCTCGACAAAAAAGTGCGTGCCGGGCAGTTGCGCTTCGTAGTGATGCGCGGCATTGGCGCCGCGTTCGTCACCGCAGACTATCCGGCGGCGGCACTCGAGAAGACGCTGCAGAGGCATTTCGGATGAGCGTCTCGAGCGGCAGTTTCGTGCTCGCGCCCTATGCGGCTGACGACACGCGCAGTCGCGGTCGGGTGCATGCCGAGCCGCCGCCCGAATGGCGCGGCGAATTCCAGCGCGATCGTGACCGCATCATTCACTCGAATGCCTTCCGACGGCTGGTCTACAAGACTCAGGTGTTCGTCAATCACGAGGGCGACCTGTATCGCACGCGCGTCACGCACTCTATGGAAGTGGCGCAAATCGCGCGCACCATCGCCCGCGCCCTCGGCCTGCACGAGACGCTTACCGAGGCGATCTGTCTCGCTCATGATCTCGGTCACACGCCGTTCGGTCATGCTGGGCAAGACGCGCTCAACGAATGCATGCGCGAGTATGGCGGCTTTGAACACAACCTGCAGTCGCTGCGTGTGGTTGATTTGCTCGAGGAGCGCTACGCCGAGTTTCCGGGTTTGAATCTGTGTTTCGAGACGCGCGAAGGCATCCTAAAGCATTGTTCAGCGGCCAATGCGCGCGCGCTCGGCGCGCTGGGTGAGCGATTCTTGCAGCGCCGGCAACCGGGGCTTGAGGCGCAGCTCGCGAATCTCGCCGACGCCATTGCCTATAACAATCACGATGTTGATGACGGCCTACGCGCGGGTCTGCTCGAGACCGAAGCGTTATGCGAATTGGCGCTCTTTGGCCGAGCCCACGCGGAAGTTCGTCGGCAGTATCCGCAACTCGTCGGTCGGCGCGTGATTCACGAGACGATCCGGCGCATGATCAACCGCGTCGTTGCCGATGTGATTACCACCACCACAGCCAGCCTCGCTGCCGCCGGGCCGCGCGCTATCGATGCCGTGCGTGAACTTCCCCGGCCGCTCGTGGCGATGAGCGAGTCCGTGCATGCGGAGCATCAGGAGCTCAAGCGCTTTCTCAACGAAGCGCTGTATCGACACTATCGCGTGTTACGCATGACCAACAAAGCACGGCGCGTGCTCAAAGAACTATTCGCCGTGCTCCTGGAAGACCCTGACTTGTTGCCAGGCGAGCACCGCGTAGCGGCGGCGCAGGCCGAGAAGCACGACGGCAAGACCGCTCGTGCCCGGGTTGTCGCCGATTACGTGGCCGGCATGACCGATCGCTATGCGATCGTCGAGCACCGCCGCCTGTTCAATCCCGACGCGCGGTCCTAGAGCTTCTGCGCCTCGTCGCGCAGCTCGCGGCGCAGGATCTTGCCGACGTTGGTCTTTGGCAATTCCTTGCGGAAGTAGACGTGACGGGGGATCTTGTAGCCGGTTAGCGCAGTGCGACAGTGCTCGATCACGTCTTCTTCGGTGAGAGAGGGGTCTTTGCGCACCACGAACAAGGCGACGCCTTCGCCCGACTTCTCATCTGCCTTGGCGACGGCTGCAGCCTCGAGGATGCCGGGGTGCGTGACCGCGACGCCTTCGACTTCATTCGGGTACACATTGAAGCCGGACACGTTGATCATGTCCTTCTTGCGATCTTCGATGAACACGTAGCCCTTGTCGTTCATCCGTCCGATGTCGCCGGTGCGCAGCCAACCGCCGGGCAGCATGACCTTCGCGGTTTCTTCGGGCCGGTTGTAGTAACCCTTCATCACCTGGGGGCCGCGTACGCAGATCTCGCCCACCTCGCCGATGGGGAGCATGTTGCCGGCGTCGTCGGCGATGCCGACTTCGGTCGAGGAAATGGGCAGACCGATCGATTCGTTGAAGTCCTCGTCGATCAGATTGATGCAAGCGCCCGGTGAGGTTTCCGTCAGACCCCAAGCTTGCGTGAGCACGTTGCCGGTGACGCGCTTCCAGTGTTCGGCGACTGCACGCTGCACGGCCATACCACCACCGAGGGAGCAGCGCAGCTTGCTGAAGTCCACCTGCTCGAACCCGGGCGTATGCAGCAGCGCATTGAACAGCGTGTTGACGCCTGCGATATAAGTGAAGGGGTATTTTTTGAGTTCTTTGACAAAGCCCGGAAAGTCGCGCGGGTTCGTGATGAGGATATTGGTCCAGCCGAGCCGCAAGAACACGATGCAGTTCGCCGTCAAGGCGAAGATGTGATAGAGCGGCAGCGCGGTGATTGAGATGCCAGGCTCGTTTTGCGGCAGCGCCCATTCGGTCCAGGCCGATGATTGCATGACGTTCGCGACCATGTTGCCGTGGCTCAGCATCGCGCCCTTGGATACGCCCGTGGTGCCGCCCGTGTATTGCAGGAACGCCAGATCATCGTGGGTCAAATCCACCGGCTGGAGGCTCAACGGTGCGCCTTCGGTGAGCACTTGACTGAAGCGTTGCGCACCGGGGAGGTTCCACGCCGGCACGGCCTTGCGGACGCGGCGAACCACGAAATCGACGATGGCACCCTTCGGAAATCCCAGTAACTCGCCCACGCTCGTCACCACGACTTTGCGCACACTCGTCTGACCGATAACCTCCTCGAGCACGTGGGCAAAGTTCTCGAGGATCACGATCACTTCGGCGCCGGAGTCGACCAGCTGATGCCGCAGTTCGCGCGCGGTGTAGAGCGGATTGGTGTTGACCACCGTGCCACCGGCACGCAGCACCCCAAAGAGGGCGATCGGATACTGCAGGACGTTCGGCATCATGATCGCGACGCGATCACCGCGCTTAATGCCGGCGCGCTGCTGCAGCCACGCACCGAAGGCACGTGATTGGCGCTCGAGTTCGCCGAAACTCAGCGCCTTGTCCATCTGCACGTAGGCCGTGCGTCCGGCAAAGCTCGCAAAACTCTCCTCGGCCATGTGCGCGAGCGAGCGGTAGCGATTGGAATCGATTTCGGCGGGTACGCCGGGTGGGTAAGAGGCAAGCCAGGGTTTTGACATGCCTCGACTCTAGCGGCCGCGAAGAATCAACTCAACGTTTCAGTAGTGGCTTCAGCACCGGCCATACCGAATCAAGCATCGCCGGCTGGGCTTTAGCCGTCGGATGCAGACCATCGGCCTGCAGCATGCCGGGTACGAGGGCGATTTTTTCCAAGAAAAACGGTTCGAACGCCAGCCGATACCTGCGGGCGAGCTCGGCAAAGATTCGCTCGAAGCCTGCCGCATAACGCGGGCCGTAGTTCGGTGGCATTTTCATGCCGAGCAGCACCACTTCAGCCCCGGCCGCCTTGGACAACTGGATCATTTTCTCCAAGTTAGCCCGCGATGTTTCGATCGGCAGACCGCGTAACCCATCGTTGCCGCCGAGTTCCAGCACCACAATCTGTGGCTTGTGTACGGTGAGGGCACGGGGCAGCCGGGCCAAGCCGCCCGTCGTCGTTTCACCACTGACGCTGGCATTGACGACGCGGTATCCGTACCCTTGTGTCTTCAGTCGGCCTTGCAACAGGGAGACCCAGCCCTCCCCGACCGTGAGGCCGTAGCCCGCACTGACGCTGTCGCCCAGCACGAGGATCGTGCGCGGCGCGTCAGCTGCTGCCGAGCCGCCCACGGGCAAGGCTGCCAATGCCAGCAATAGGCCTGTAACGAAGGATCGTTTCGTGACCAAAGATATCGTCCTCGAAGCTCAGAAACTCTGTAAACAGGTTAGCAGTCCGGAAGGCCCGCTGACCATCGTCGATGACGTCGACTTTCAAGTCACTGCCGGTGAGTCCGTCGCCATCGTCGGTGCCTCGGGTGCCGGCAAGTCGACCCTGCTGGCGTTACTGGCCGGTCTCGACACGCCGACCACCGGTACCGTGCTGCTGGCCGGCGAAGATCTCACCCACCTCGATGAGGACGGGCGTGCTCGTCTGCGTGCAGCGCGGGTGGGGTTCGTCTTCCAGTCGTTTCACCTCGTACCGGCGCTGACCGCGCTCGAGAACGTGATGCTGCCTCTTGAGCTCGCCGGTCGGTCGGATGCCCGCTCGGTAGCCTTGGGGGCGCTCGAGCGCGTGGGCCTCAAGGGGCGCACGGGCCACTATCCTCGGCAACTGTCGGGCGGTGAGCAGCAGCGTGTGGCGATTGCCCGGGCGTTCGTCACCGAGCCTGCGGTGTTGTTTGCTGATGAACCGACCGGCAATCTCGATACCGTCACGGGTGCGCGCATCGCTGATTTGCTATTCGATCTGAACGCGCGTTCGCACACGACGCTGGTGCTTGTGACCCACGACCGGACGCTTGCTGCGCGCTGTGCCCGCATGTGGGTGATGGAGGCGGGACGACTGGTCCCGGGCTGACGCATGCTGCAACGAGCCTTGCAACTGGGTCTGCGCATGCTGGGTCGCGAGTGGCGGTCTGGTGAGCTTGGTGTACTGCTGCTCGCGCTGACCGTGGCGGTCGGAGCGCTTACCGGCGTCGGCTTCCTCGTCAATCGCATCAGTCAGTCGGTCGCGTTGCAGGCGAACGAAGTGCTGGCGGCTGACCTGCGTCTCGAAGCTTCGAGTGCACCGGACGAGCGGTATGCTCGTGAAGCAGAGCGTCGCGCGCTGCGCACCGCGCGTACCACGAGCGTACTCAGTGTGGTGTTCTCGGGAGATCGTAACCAGCTCGCCAATCTGCGCGCCGTCAGCGACGCCTACCCGTTGCGTGGCGCACTCGGTGTGTCCTCGACCGTCTTTGGCGCGGCGCAGTTGCGCGCCACAGGTCCGAAGCCGGGTGAGGTGTGGCCGGACTCCAAACTCCTGGCGGCCCTCGGTGTCGCTGTGGGCGATACCGTGTCTGTCGGTGCGCGCAGTTTCCGTGTCTCGCAAGTGCTGATTTCACGGCCCGATCAGGGTGGCGGGTTTGGCGAGCTTGCACCCTCTTTGCTCATGAACCTCGCCGATCTGCCCTCAACGCAACTGCTGCAGCCGGGCTCGCGTGCTAGCCATGCGCTGCTCTTCGCGGGTGAGCGCGAGGCGATCGCGGAATTCAAACCCTGGCTCGAGCGCGAGCGCGAGCGCGGTGAGCGGCTGCGGGATGTGCGTGAGGCGAGTCCCCAAATCCAATCCGCCATCGACCGGGCCGGCCGTTTCCTCAGTCTCGCGAGCCTCGTCGCGGTGTTGCTCTGTGCCATTGCGGTGGCGATGTCGGCGCGGCGCTACGTCAAGCGACACCTCGATTCGGTCGCGCTGCTGAAGACGCTCGGCGCCTCGAGCAACTTCACCCTGACCGTCAGTCTGGTGCAGTTGCTATTGATCGCCTTGGCGGCAGCGTTGCTCGGCTCGGGCTTCGGTTATCTGGTGCAGAGCTGGCTCGTGCAGGCGCTGCAGGGTCTGCTGCGCGCGGATTTGCCGCCACCCGACCTCGTGCCGCTGGCGCTCGGATTTCTTACGGCGGTTTCTTTGCTCGCGGGTTTTGCCTTGCCACCACTGCTGCAGTTGTCGCGCGTACCGGCCATCCGCGTGCTGCGACGCGACATGGGCCCGCCGCCGCCAGCGGTCTGGTTGGCCTTCGGTCCGGCCATCGCCGCCGTGACCTTCCTCGTCTATTGGGTGGTGCGCGACTGGACATTCTTCCTGATCTTTGTCGCGGGCTTGGCGCTATTCATAATCGTGCTCGCCGGTGCCGGTGCGCTGCTCGTGAAGTTCGCGGCGGCGCTACGTGGCACGGTGGGCGTGTCGTGGCGCTATGGGGTCGCCAATCTCAGTCGCCGCCGTGCCGAGAGCATCGTGCAGATCGTCGCGTTCGGTCTTGGCATCATGATCCTCTTGCTGCTCGCTGTGGTCCGCAACGACTTGCTGACCGATTGGCGCAAGAGTTTGCCTGCCGATCTGCCCAACTTTTTCTTCATCAACATTCCGCCCGATCAGCGCGAGCAATTCTTCGACTACCTCGATGCCGAGGGCGCCAAGACCGCACGCGCACTGTCCATGATCCGCGCCCGCCTCACCGCACTCAATGGCAAGGCGGTCGAGACCATGCAGTTCATCGATCCGCGCGGTGAGGGGTATTCGCGACGCGATCAGAACATCACTTGGCAGGCGGAGCTCGGTGATGACAATCGCCTCGTGACCGGCCGCTGGTGGACCGAGGCGGATCACGGTAAGCCGTTGGTATCGATCTCCGAGGAGTATCAGCAGGGCCTCGGACTCAAGATCGGTGATCGCATGACTTTCGATGTGGCAGGCGAAACGATCGAAACCGAAGTGTCCAGCGTGCGGCACGTCAAGTGGGACAGCTTCCAGCCCAATTTCTTCGTGGTCTTTCCGCCTGGCCTCCTCGATGATCTTGCCGGTACCTGGATGACCAGCGCCTACTTCAAGCCTGGCGACGGTGGCGTCATCGCAGGACTCGTACGGCGCTTCCCGAGTGTCTCGGTATTCGATCTCGACGATCTGCTCACCCAAGTTCGCTCAGTGATCGACAAGGCCGTGTTTGCCGTACAAAGCGTGTTCGTCTTCACGCTGTTCGCAGGCCTTACCGTGCTCCTCGCCGCAGTGCAGGCCACGCGTGACGAGCGGCGTTACGAGAGCGCCATGCTGCGCACCTTGGGTGCAAGCCGGGCGACCGTGACTCGCGGCATTCTCGCCGAGTTCACGGCGCTCGGTCTGCTGTCGGGTCTGCTGGCTGCGACCGGCGCCTCGATCGCAGGCTATGTGCTCGCGCATCAAGTGCTGCAGGTGCCATATGCCTTTGATCTGACCATTGGGATCGTTGGTCTGATTGGGGGTGCCGTGCTTGTGGCAGTGAGTGGTTGGCTCGCCACGCGCTCGGTGCTGCGGCAGCCGCCCGCGAGTAGTTTGCGGGGTGCCGCTCCGTGAGTTCCCGGCCGACGCGCCACGGCATGGTCGGGTGGTACGACCCGAAAGTGCTGTTGCAGTCGGCCTGGATGCTTGCACTGTCGAATATCTTTGGTCGTCACTCGGATCCGCGGCTGATCGAGGCGCTTGCCAGTCAGCCGCAGGGCGCATTTGATCTCGGAGGTAACGACGTCGGATTCGATTTTGTCAGTGATGTGGGTGATGGATTCAATTCCACCTACGCCATTGCCACCGCGATCGCCAAGCCCGAACTCGAGGTCGAGGATGCGGCTGGGCACAAGCACGCCACACGCGGCGGCGAGGTGCTGGTCTTCGGTGGTGATGAGGATTACCCGTATCCTACCCGCGAGGCGTACGAACAGCGCACCGAGCAGCCCTATACGGCAGCCTTCGATGCCGCGGGGCGCAGGCCGCGCGTGTTCGCGCTGCCTGGTAATCACGACTGGTACGACAGTCTGGTCGCCTTCTCGCGCACGTTCTGCCGACCGGCGCGCGGCTTTGCGGGCTGCCAGACAGGGCAGACCCGCAGTTACTTCGCGTTGCGCTTGCCGGGCGATTGGTGGCTGCTGGCGGTTGACTTGCAGTTCGGCGCGCAGATCGATGAGCCGCAGGAAAAGTATTTCGTCGACATCGCAGCGCAGATGAGTCCCGGCGCCCACATCATCGTCTGCGTGCCGAACCCCCAGTGGATCTACGCCACGAGTTACCCGGGCGAACCACAGTATAACGATGCCACGCTGCAACGCATCGAGCGTGAGATTCTTGGCCGTTGCGTGGCGGTGTGGCTCACCGGTGATCTGCACCACTACAAGCGCCACGAGGCTGCCGATGGACGCCAGAAAATCATCTCCGGCGGTGGCGGCGCTTTTTTGCAGCCGACCCATGTGCCTGAGCAACTCGAACTGCAGGATGGGTTTCAGCAAAAAGCGGCATGGCCCAATGCCTCGCAATCGCGCCGCTTGCACCGCGGGCATTGGCGGTTTCCGTGGCTCAATCCGCGCTTCATGCCGCTGATCGGTAGCGTTTACCTACTGTCAGTCTGGTTCGCCGTCAGCGGCTTCTTCGATTTCGACACGCAGATCTGCAGTGCGCGTGAGTTTGGTTGTGCGCTGAGTCTATCGCTGCGCTCCACGCTCACTGATCCGGTTCACGGGCTGTGGCTCGCCACCGTAGTGGGCGGATTTATCTTTTTCACCGATACGCACGTACGCTGGTACCGATTCGTCGGTGGTGCATTGCATGCGACGACGCATCTCATCGCGGCATTCACGCTCGGCTGGTGCGGCTACGTTCTCGCTGCCGCGCTGCTCGGTGAGTCTGCGCTGTGGTTGCCGGAGCTCGTGATCGTGCTCGCCTGCATGCTGGCGTTCACAGTGGGCGGTGCGCTCGGTGCGTGGGTTCTTGGTGCATACCTGCACGTGTCGCTCGCGTGGTTCGGGCGGCATTCGAACGAATGCGTTTTCGGCACTGCGCATCGAGGATTACAAGCAGTGGTTACGCTGTCGTGTGCGGGCGAACGGCGAGCTCGAGATTCAGGCGCTTGGCCTCGCGCGCGTGCCACGGCGGTGGCGCGAGACTGCCGCCGGCCTCGTCGCGGATGACTCGCGTGTCACGGCTCCTCAGCTCATCGAGCAGCTGGTGCTTCGGCCGCGGGCTGAGGGCGGCTACGCCGTGCACGGCACTGATATGCAGGGTCGTCGATACGGGATGAGTCACATGAGTCGAGGTGAATGATGCGAGCAGAAGGTAAACAGTTCCAAAAGCTCTGGCTCGGCGCCGCGGCCTCGGTCGCGCTCGCGGCTTCGATTCTCGCGCCTGCGGGCGATACGGCCATTACGATCTACAGTTCGGCCGTCCCTGGGGCTATCCCGGCAGAGTTCTACCGTCCTGTGCCCGGAGCCGAGGGCTTGAACGGAGGACAAGGCGTTCCTGGTTTCGCCATCGTCCGTGACGAACGTGAACTCACTCTGCCGGCAGGCCGATCCGTCCAGCTTTTTGTCGATGTGGCGGCCTACATCGACCCCACCACCGTGAACTTCGTCTCGCTAACCGATCCCGGTACTCGAGTGCTCGAGCAGAGCTATCAGTTCGACCTCGTCAGCGCACAGAAGCTATTGCAGAAGCAAGTGGGTCGGAGCGTCTCCGTCGAGCGCAACGGCGCGAGCCCCGGCAGCACGGTATCGGGTACGCTGCTTTCCGCTACAGACGGACTCGTGCTGCGCACCAGCGATGGCTCGATCACCACACTCAAAGATTATGCGACGGCGCGCTTTGCCGAACTGCCGGGCGGACTCATCACTCGACCGACGCTAGAGTGGTCACTTAATTCACCGCGCGGCGGCACGCAGCGCACCCGCGTGTCCTACGAGACGGGCGGCGTGACGTGGTGGGCCGATTACAACCTCGACTTCAATCCGGGCAAAGATGCCAACACCGGGCAGCTCGATGTATCGGCGTGGGTGAGCATACTCAACATGTCGGGTGCGTCCTTTCAGAACACGCGCCTGAAGCTCGTCGCGGGCGATGTGCAGCGCAACCAGTCGGTGACCCTGCGACGCTCGGTGCGCGTCGAAGCGATGGCGATGGCCGATTCGGCACCCGGGTTCACCGAGAAGGCCTTTTCGGAATTTCACCTCTACACGCTCGGTAGGCCAGCGGATCTGCCGGACAACTCCACCCGCCAGCTGGAACTCTTTGAGCAGGTGCGGCAGGTGCCGGCGCGCAAGCAGTTGGTGTATCGCGGTGCCGAAAGTTTCTTCGGAGGCCCCGTCCTCGATCGCGAGGTTGGCGTGGGCGGCACGGGCAAGGTCGATGTCTATCTCGAGTTCCGTAACGATCGTGCCGCCGGCCTTGGTGTGCCGCTGCCTGCCGGGCGTATCCGCGTCTCGCAACTCGATACGGCCGATGGCAGTTTGGAGTTCATTGGCGAAGACCGTCTTGATCACACGCCCAAGGACGAGAGAGTCCGTATCCGGTTAGGTTCCGCATTCGACGTGGTGGGTGAGCGTAAGCAAGTCGATTTCGCCGTCGACACGCGCGCACGCTGGCTGGAAGAAGAAATCGAGATCCGCGTACGTAACCGCAAGAACGAGGCGGTCGAGGTGACCGTGGTTGAAGGGCTCTACCGAACGGCGAACTGGAAGATGCTCACGCGCAGCCAGGAGTACAGCCGGCAGGATGCGCGCACGGTGGTGTTTCCGCTGAAGATTGCGAGCGATGCCGAAGCCGTGGTGCGCTATCGGGTTCGCTACAGCTGGTAAGCGCGCGCGAATACTTTGACATGCTCGTCGATGAGCGTATCGACGGCGAGCGGCCGGCAGCGGGTGCCGCCGAGATCGTGCTGATGCAGCAAGGCCAACAACAACGGCGAGATCAGCATCAGCGCCGCATGACGCGTGTCGCACTCGACGATGACGCCGCGCGCGCGATAACCCTGCAATCGGGTCTCGAGCGACTGCAGCGTGGGTTCCAGCACATCGACGAGGTAATCGAGCGCCGTGCCGCGATGGCGCAGTCCTTCGGCGAGCCCGATGCGGTGCAGCGCTCCGACCGTACCGCCCGTCCAGCCGCGCACAAGGCGCTGCAGGAAGTCACGCAACGAGGTTTGGAGATCCATTTCCGCTGGGTCGGGCGCACGCGTGTGCTCGAGGTGACGCTGCCCGGATTGAAGGTAGTAGGCAAAAACGGCTTTGATCAGGCTTTCCCGATCGCCAAAGTAGTGACGCAGCGTGGCCACACTGACCCCTGCCGCGAGTGCCAACTCGCGAAAGCTGGGGCTCTGACCATTCTGCAGCGATAGCCGCTCTTTCGCCATTGAAATCAGGGCGTTACGGCGTTCCTCAAATTGTGCGTTACGGGCACCGGCGACTCTGGCCATGGCAGGTCCAATAGAAAAATTGTGCATTGATTAGATCATGTGGTTTAATATATTGCAACGGATTGCAGTGCACCAAGGATTAGGCGCCCCATGGCTTTCGACGAACCCGAACGCAGTTTTCTCTCTCGCCACCGCTACATCGTGCTCGGCGTACTCGCCGTCGCGCTGGGCGCGTTGTTCGCATACCGCTCCTCGCGCCCCACCCCGGTCGGTGTGGTCGAGGCCGCGGCGGGTCCCGCTGAGCGAGTGCTGGCGGTGTCCGGGCGCACTCGCCCTCAAGTCACCGTCACTATCGTGCCGAAGAGCGCCGGCCAAATCGTGTCGCTCGCCAAAGACGAGGGCGAGACCGTTCGCGCTGGCGAGCTGCTCGTTCAGCTCGAGGCTGATGCACCGCGCGCAGCGCTGGATGAAGTCGGTTCAAAGATCACGCTGCAGCAGCGCGCCGTCGCCGAGGCTGAGCGCAGCTTCAAGCGCATCGAGCAACTGCGCCAACAGGGTCTCGCCACCGTCAAGGAATTCGACGCTGCCAAATTCGAACTCGATCAAGCGCGTCTCTCTCTCGAAGGTCTCGCCGCATCACGCCGCGAGGTCGCTTCTCGACTGCGCGATAACAGCATCATCGCGCCCGTCAGCGGCGTGGTGTTGGCACGCCCGGTCGATCGTGGTCAGGTGGTCAGCGCGCAGACGGTAATTTACGAGATCGCGCCCCTCGCCGACGTCGAGATCGAAGCCGATATCGACGAGCGCTATCTACCTGAAGT
>JBJTBK010000122.1:0-3209 GCA_046091245.1 Nevskiaceae bacterium
GGTGTGCTTGCGCCCGGTGTAATAAAGAATACGCTCGGTGGTCGTGGTCTTTCCGGCATCGACGTGGGCGATGATCCCGATGTTGCGGATGTCGGCAAGGGCAGTTGTACGGGGCATGGCAGCTTCCAGTAATGAGGGGTCAGTGAATGTGGTTGCAGGACCGCAAAGGGTCGGGTAAACCACCCATTATAGGGTAAAAGTGACGCACGACAGCACCGCTGGGTCGATCGCGGCCGCTCTGCCCAAGTGTATGACTAGGAGAGCAACTTCGGTGCCGACTGGTCTATGATCGATCGCAGGGGTTAGGGCGGGCGCGGGTGCCCGGCGGGGAGCGGACGTTGAAGAAGAACCTTCTCTGGGCGCTGTGCGTGGCGTTCCTGTGGGGCACTGCGGAGGCCTCCACGGTGCTCATTACCGGCACCAACCGCGGGATCGGACTTGAATTTGTTCGCCAGTACGCGGCGCAGGGCTGGACGGTGATTGCAACCGTACGCAATCCCGCCACGGCGACGGAGCTTGTGGCCCTGGCCACAGGCAATCCCAAAATCAGGGTTGAGAAACTTGATGTCACTGACGTCGCGGCGGTTGAGGCTTTAGCGGCCAAATACCGTGGCCAACCCATCGACGTGCTGATCAACAACGCGGGTACGCTCGGCGATGTACCGAAACAGAAAGTCGGCAGCCTCGATCAGGCGGAGTTCCTCGCCGTCATCAATGCCAACACGTTCGGCGCCCTGAAGGTTTCCGAGGCCTTCAAGCCCAACCTGCTCGCCGGCAAGACCCGCAAGGTTTTCGGCATGTCGAGTGGCTTGGGCTCTTCGGCCCAGACCGCCCGGCGCGGAGATTTCTATGGATACCGCGCCAGCAAGGCGGCGCTGAATGTGAGCTTTCGCGCGCTCGCAGCCGACTGGCGTGCCGAGGGCATCATGGTTGGCATCATTGCGCCCGGTATGGTCGAGACCGACCTGCTGCGCGCTTCAGGTTTTCCTGGACGAGGCATCACGGCCGAGCAGAGCGTGCGCGGCATGATCCAGGTCATCGATCGGATGACGCTGGAGTCAAATGACAAAGTCGTTAATTACGACGGCAGCGCAATTCCTTACTGAGGTTTCGGGACTCAACCCACATGACCATCGTCCGCTATGCGAGTGGCGTTGCGCCTTGGACCTTAGCGGTCGTCGGGGTCCTCGCGCTCGCGCAAGGCGCCCCGCCAACATTGACTTTCAGCGCATCCGCGGCAGCCGTCGCGCAGGGGAAATCGGCCACGTTGCGTTGGAGCGCGCCGTGGGCGAGCACCTGCACGGCGAGTGGTGGGTGGAGCGGACCACTGGGCAATGCGGGGTCGAGATCCTCCGGAGCGCTGAACGCGCGCTCCACCGATTTCACGATTACCTGCGAGGGTCAAGGCAGCACGGTGACGCGCAAGGTTACGGTCGAGGCTTTGCCAGCGCCGAATGTGACGATCGCGTCCAATAAAACGGCTCTCAACCCGGGCGGCTCCATCGAGTTGACGTGGCAGAGCGATGACGCCACGGCCTGCACTGCAAGCGGTGGCTGGAGCGGATCCAAAGCGCTCGATGGCAATGAACTGATCGAGGGTCTCACCAAGGGCAACCGGACGTACACGCTGTCGTGCCGTGGCGTGGGCGGCACTACGCGCAAGTCCGTCACTGTTGCGGTGTCGCCTGAGCCGACGGTGACGTTGTCGGCAACGCCGCCCTCGGTGCTTGCAGGGAAAACCGTCAATCTGCGTTGGTCGAGCAAGGATGCAACGGCCTGTACGGCGAGCGGTGATTGGGCGGGCGCCCGGGAAAAATCTGGCACTGCGGTCGTGGGTCCACTGACCGACGCAGCGTACAACTACGCGTTGAAGTGCACGGGCCCCGGCGGCACTGGCGCTGCGTCGACCACTGTGCAGGTGGTGCCGCCGCCGACCGTAGCGTTGTATTTGAGTTCGGAAGTGGTCGCGCCGGGCGCGTCAGTGACTCTCGACTGGTCGAGCACGGATGCCACGAGTTGTCGAGCGAGTGGGCCGGGTTGGAGTGGCACGAAAGGGCCCTCGGGACGCGAAGTGCTGACTGGCCTGACTCGCGGAAAGAAGACCTATTCGATTACCTGCACGGGTGGTGGCGGGTCGGCGAAAGACGCGCAGAGTCTCGATGTCGTGGCCCCGCCGGCGCTGACCTTTGCCGCCAGTGCCAATGATGTGGCGAGCGGCAAGACCGTCTCGCTGCGTTGGTCGAGCAAGGACGCCACCTCCTGTGTCGCGAGTGGTGATTGGACCGGTCCGCGTGCACCCTCCGGGAATGTCACGACTGAAGCGCTCACCAAGGCTGATAATTTTTTCACGCTGGCCTGCAATGGCCCGAACGGCGTTGACACGGAAACCGTTCGCGTTCAGGTGCGCGCGGCGCCGACGGTGACCTTGTCGGCTAGTGCTGAGATTGTCGAGCCCAAGAAATCGGTAACTTTGACGTGGACGAGCACAGACGCTCAGTCCTGTCGGGCGACAGGTGGCTGGAGCGGCGACAAAGCGGCCCAAGGTTCAGAGACGCTCAATGATTTGACTGCGGGGCGCAAGTCGTACCTGCTCACCTGCACCGGAGCCGGCGGCAAGCAGTCGGCCGAGCGCGTGGTGACGGTCGCCTTCAAGCCGACCGTGACGCTCAGTGCAAAGCCGGAGACGATCAGTGTAGGCGAGTCGACCACCCTCGAATGGACCACCACCGACGCGCGCAGTTGCGAAGCGAGTGGCGATTGGAGTGGAAACAAGGACGTCGGGAGCCGAAAGCAGCAGACCGTCCCCTCACTTGCCAAGCGAATCAACACATTCACTCTGACCTGTCGTGGCGATGGTGGCGAGGCCACGGCGTCACAAGATGTCGTGGCACGCAATGCGCCCACCCTGACTTTCTCAGCTTTATCCGCACTGCTGACTCCAGGCCAGCGAGCTCAGTTGACGTGGTCATCGACCGGTGCGACCCGCTGTGTCGCGAGCGACCGCTGGTCGGGTGATCGCGACCTCAAAGGGTCGTTCACCTCGGAAGCGCTGCCCGTAGGCTCGTTTACTTATCGGCTCGCGTGCGACAACGGTTCGGGTGGATCGGATGTGAAGAGCGTCACGATCGACGTCGTCGAGCCGATCATCAAGGCTTCGCCCACTTCTCTCGCCTTCAGTACCGTCGCGGTCGGCAGTTCGAGTGCGGCGC
>JBJTBK010000123.1:0-2138 GCA_046091245.1 Nevskiaceae bacterium
CGTGTCATCGGGCCGAAGGGTCGCACGGTCGACACCGCGCAGCTGCTGGCGCACCTCTTTGCGACCACGGATCTGGAGCGTAATTACCGCGTCAATCTCAACGTCATCGGTCTCGATGGGCGGCCGAAGGTCATGGGCCTGCGTGAGATTCTCAGCCAGTGGCTGGAGTTTCGCCTCGGCACGGTGCGTCGGCGTTTGGCGTGGCGCCTCGAGAAGGTGCTGGCGCGGTTGCACATCCTCGAAGGCTTGCTCGCGGCGTACCTCAACCTCGATGAGGTGATCCGCATCATCCGCACCGAAGATGAACCGAAGCCGGTGCTGATGCGGCGCTTCGCGTTGACGGAGATCCAGGCGGACGCGATCCTCGACACGAAGCTGCGCCACCTCGCCAAGCTCGAGGAGATGAAGATCCGCGGCGAGCAGGCGGAGCTTGCCGCCGAGCGCGACGAACTGCAGGGCATCCTCGGCAGCGATGCGCGGCTGCGCAAGCTCGTGGGCGATGAGTTGCAGGCGGATGCCGAGAAATACGGCGATCCGCGGCGCTCGAAGATCGTCGAGCGCGAGGCCGCGCAGGCCATCGATGAGACGGCCCTCATTGCCAATGAGCCTGTGACCGTGGTGCTCTCTTCGGGCGGCTGGGTGCGCTCGGCCAAGGGTCACGAGATCGACCCACGCTCGTTGCAATACAAATCGGGCGATGCGTTTCAGTCGGCGGTGCGCGGCATGGCCCTGCAGCCGGCGGTATTCCTCGACACCACCGGGCGCACGTACTGCTTGCCCGCGCATGCGCTGCCCTCGGCGCGCGGTCTGGGCGAGCCTCTCGTCGGACGTTTCAATCCGCCCGATGGCGCGCGCTTTACCGGCGTGATGATGGGCGACCCCGAGGGTCTGTGGCTGCTGGCCTCGGATGTCGGCTACGGCTTCACGGCACGCCTCAAGGATCTCATCACCGATCGCAAGGCCGGCAAGACCGTGCTCAATCCGCCCGAGAATTCTTTGGCGGTGATGCCCTCGTTCGTGCCCTCGGCCAAGAGCCTCGTGTGCATCGCGGTCGTCGATGCCGAGGGCGAAAACGGCCGGCTGCTTACCTTCCCGGTGAGCGAGGTGCCTGAGATGCCGCGCGGCAAGGGCAACAAGCTCTTCAACATTCCAGCGGCACTGGCTGCTGAGCGTGCGGAGATCGTCGCGGGTGTTGCCGTGGTCGCACCCGGCGGCTCGCTCGTGGTCTTCAACGGCGAGCGCAGCAAAATCTACTCGTTCGGCGATCTCAAGGAATACCAAGGCGCCCGGGCGCAACGCGGCGCGGTACTCACGCGCGGCTGGCGCGCCGTCACCCGCCTCGAGGCGATTGCACCGGCGGAATAGCGGCCGCTGACCGTCGGGTCGCGTTTCTGCACACTTTTCCCACTATCGTCGGGGGCGGAGCGGATGTATATTTCCATAATATACACGGATGATCGAGTTGCCCGACGTCATAGCCTTCGATTGGGATCACGGTAATCGCACTAAAAACACCAAGCACGCGGTCGCTTGGGTCGAGTGCGAAGAGGTGTTTTTCAATCAACCCCTGTTGAAGGTGGACGGCGGCCACAGCGAGCGTGAGCAGCGATTCCACGCGTTGGGAGAAACCCACGGGGGGCGACTGTTGCACATCACATTTACTTTCCGTCGGCAGGGCATGCTGCTGCGGGTCATTTCAGCGCGGGACATGCACCGCAAAGAGCGAGCGATGTATGAGCAAACCAAATAAGCACCCACCCAAGCTCAAGTTACTTACGTTCAAGGACGAAGCTCAGGAGCGGGCGTTCTGGGAGGCCTCTGATCGTGACTCGACGGAGTTCATAGATTGGAGCACGGCGTCCCGCGCGGTTTTCCCCAACCTGAAGCCGTCGACGAAGACCATCTCACTGCGGTTGCCGCAGCATTTGTTGGAGGGCATCAAGTCTGCCGCCAACGCGCGTGATGTCCCGTATCAGTCGTTGATCAAAGTCTGGCTACAAGAAAAACTTCATCAGCCCTGAGGCTGAGGCGGGCTGCGCTGCAGCCCCGCGGCGATCACCACTTTGGCCTCTTCGCCAGGCACCTCGCGCACGAGGCGTGGCACCAGAAAGCCGGGCAGTTCTCGCGCGAGCGCATCG
>JBJTBK010000124.1:0-8386 GCA_046091245.1 Nevskiaceae bacterium
CCTCTACGGCAACGACATGGACGAGCAGCATCATCCGCTCGAGTCGAACCTCGCCTGGACGGTGGCTTTCGACCCCGCTGAGCGCGACTTCGTCGGCCGCGCGGCGCTCGAGCGTCTGCGGGCCGCGGGCGTGCCACACAAACTCGTCGGCCTCGTACTCGAGGAGCGCGGTGTGCTGCGCGCGCATCAACGGGTGATCGTGACGGGCGAGGGCGTCGGGACGGGTGCCGGTTCGGCTTCGGTCGAGGGCGAAATTACCAGCGGCAGTTTTTCACCGACGCTCGAGCGCTCGATCGCCTTGGCCCGCGTGCCGCGCGATGCGGCCGCTGCGGTGCAGGTCGACATCCGCGGCAAGTTACTGCCCGCGCGCGTGGTCAAGCCGCCGTTCGTGCGCCACGGCCGCATTCTCGTCAATCTTTGAGACTGAATTTTCGATCAGTCCAGGAGCTTCCCCATGAGCCAGGTCCCCACAGAACTCAAATACGCCAAATCCCATGAGTGGGCGCGCGTATTGCCCGATGGTCGCATTGAGATCGGCATCACCGATCACGCGCAGCAGGCGCTCGGTGATCTCGTCTTCGTCGAGGTGCCGGAGGCGGGTCGAGTACTCGAGGCGGGCGCGGCCTGCGCCGTGGTCGAGTCGGTGAAGGCGGCTTCCGACGTCTACGCACCGATCGCAGGGACCGTGGTCGAAGCCAACGCAGAGCTTGCGGCAACGCCCGAACTCATCAATCAGGACTGCTACGGCCGTGGCTGGTTGATCCGCGTGCAGCCGGCCTCGCCCGCAGCACTCGATGCGCTGCTCACGCCCGAGGCGTATGCCGCGGTGCTGGCAAGCGCAGAGGCCTGAGCCGTGCCGTTCATCCCGCATACCGCCGCCGACGTGCAGCACATGCTGCAGACGATCGGTGCAGAGTCGATCGATGCGTTGTTCGACGAGATTCCCGAGAGCCTGCGTATTCAGGGTCTCGAGGGCATACCGCCCGGCCTCTCTGAGATGGAGATCGGCCGTTTGATGAGCGAGCGTGCGCGGCTCGATGGGCGGCCGTTGTCCTTTCTCGGCGCGGGCGCCTACGAGCACCACATCCCTTCGGCCGTCTGGGCGATCACCACCCGCGGGGAGTTCTACAGCGCCTACACACCGTATCAAGCAGAAGCCTCGCAGGGCACGCTGCAGCTGATCCACGAATACCAGACGATGATCACGAGCCTCACGGGCATGGAGGTGTCGAACGCGTCGCTGTATGACGGCGGGTCGGCGGTAGCGGAGGCCGCGCTGATGTCGGTGCGCGCACACCGTAAATCGCGCAGCCTTCGGCTGCTGATTCCCTCCACCGTGAATCCCAATTACCGCCGCGTGGTGCAGAGCACGGCGGGGAATCAGGGCGTGCACTTCGAGACGGTGCCGTACTTGCGGCACAGCGGCTGCATCGACCCGGTCGCCCTCGAGGGCTATGCGGGGCAGGATCTCACGGCACTCGTGATCCAGCAGCCCAATTTCTTTGGTCAACTCGAAGATGTCGATCGCCTCACGGATTGGGCGCATGCACAGGGCATGCTGGTGATTGCCGTGGTTAACCCGACCTCTCTGGCCGTGCTGAAGCCGCCTGGCGAGTGGGGCACCCGCGGTGCCGACATCTGCGTCGGTGAGGGGCAACCGCTCGGTGTGCCGCTCTCATCGGGTGGACCGTATTTCGGCTTCATGACCACGCGCATGGAGTACGTGCGCTCGATGCCGGGGCGCATTGTCGGTCGCACGGTCGATCTCGAAGGTCGACCGGGCTACACGCTGACGCTGCAAGCGCGCGAGCAGCACATCCGCCGTGGCAAGGCCACCTCGAACATCTGCACCAACCAGGGCCTGCTGATGACGGCGGCGACGATCTACATGACGCTCGTCGGACCTGCAGGTCTCGCTCGCGTCGCAGAGCGTTGCCTGGCGCGCACGGCGACGCTCGTGACGAAGCTCGGTGAGCTCAAGGGTGTGCGAGAGGCCTTTGCGGGCAGTCGCTTCCAAGAAGCCGTGCTGTTGCTCGAGCGCCCGGTGGCCACGGTGCTGCGCGAGCTCGAGGCGCAAGGGATATTGGGCGGTGTCGATCTTGCCGCCGATTACCCCGAGCTCGGCCCGGCCCTGCTCGTCTGCGCCACCGAGACCAAGACCCCCGAAGACCTCGATCGCTATGTTTTAGCCCTGCGCGATGCGCTGGAGGCGGCATGAACCAGACTCTCGAAAAATCCATCTTCGAATACTCGCAACCGGGTCGCGGTGCTGTCGCCCAGCACCCGCCGGGGGATGAGGCCGCGGCGCTCGAGGCGCTGCCGCCGGCATTGCGTCGACGTACGCCGCCGCGGCTGCCCGAAGTCAGCGAGCTCGAGGCGGTGCGGCACTTCACACGCCTCTCGCAGCTGAATTTCTCCATCGACACGAACTTTTATCCACTCGGTTCGTGCACGATGAAATACAACCCCAAGGCCTGCAATCAGTACGCAATGTTGCCGGAGTTCCTCGCGCGCCATCCGCTCGCGCCCGACACCCAGGGGCAAGGGTTTCTCGCCTGCATGTTCGAACTGCAGGAGATGCTGAAAGATGTCACGGGCATGAAAGCCGTGTCGCTCAATCCGATGGCGGGTGCGCACGGTGAGTTTGCGGGTGTGGCGATGATCCGCGCGTATCACCGGGCGCGGGGCGATCTGGCGCGTAACGAGATCATCGTGCCCGAGGCGGCGCACGGCACCAACCCGGCCACCGCTACCATGTGCGGTTGCGTGGTCAAGGAAATCCCCGTCGATGCGCAAGGCGATGTCGATCTCGAGGCGCTCGCCAAGGCGGTGGGCCCCAACACCGCTGGTATCATGCTCACCAACCCCTCCACGCTCGGCGTGTTCGAACGCAAGATCGAGGCGGTAGCCAAGCTCGTGCACGGCGCGGGCGGTTTGCTTTATTACGATGGTGCGAACCTCAACGCCATTCTCGGCAAGGTGCGCCCCGGCGATATGGGCTGTGAAGTCATCCACATTAACCTGCACAAGACCTTCTCCACGCCGCCTGGCGGCGGTGGTCCGGGCGCAGGGGCTGTGGGTGTGAGCGCACGACTCGAGCCCTTCCTGCCGGTGCCCGTCGTGGGCCGTGAGGGCACTGCGTATCGCTGGCTGAGCGAAGCGGATCGGCCGCAATCGATCGGCAGGCTGTCGGCGTTCATGGGTAACGCGGGGGTGCTGCTGCGGGCCTATGTCTACATGCGAATGCTTGGTCGCGAAGGCATGAGCCGCGTCGGCGAATTCGCCACGCTCAATGCCAACTACCTGATGGTGCGTTTGCGAGAGGCGGGGTTTGATCTCGCCTATCCGACGCGACGGGCGAGTCACGAGTTCATCATCACGCTCAAGCGGCAGGCTCGCGAACTTAACGTCACGGCGATGGATGTCGCCAAGCGTCTGCTCGACTACGGCTTTCATGCACCGACGACGTACTTCCCCTTGCTGGTGCCGGAGTGTCTGCTCATCGAGCCGACCGAAACCGAGAGTCGCGAGACCCTCGATGCCTTCATCGAGGCGATGGTGGCGATCCTCAGCGAGGCGCAGACCGATGCGGCACGTCTCAAGGGGGCGCCGTACACCATGCCAGTCCGCCGTCTTGATGACGTTCGTGCGGCAAAACAGCTCGAACTGACCTGGAAGCCGGTAAACTCCGCGGCGTGAAACTCACAGATCGTCCGAAACCGACCGGCCTCATTCGTCTCTGGAACGCCTTCGGCAATACCTGGAAAGGGTATGTCGGTGCATTTCGAGAGGAGGCTGCGTTCCGCCAAGAACTCGCCCTGTGCGTGCTGCTGTTCCCGCTCGGCCTCTGGCTCGGCGAGAGCGGCATCGAGCGCGCCTTGCTGGTGGGGCCCATCTTCATCGTGCTGATCGTGGAGCTGCTCAATAGCGGCATCGAGGCGACGGTTGATCGCATCGGCCTCGAGCGGCATCAGCTATCGGGCCTTGCCAAGGACCTCGGGTCCGCGGCTGTGTTCACATCCTTCGCTCTACTCGGGGTCGTTTGGGCCCTGGTGCTATTCGACCGCTGAGCCGGTCCTCACAGGAGAAATCGCATGACGGCACTCATCTGCGGCTCGGTGGCCTACGACACCGTGATGGTCTTCGAAGGGCACTTCAAAGATCACATCCTCGCTGACCGCATCCACATGCTGTACGTGGCCTTCCTGGTGCCGGGGCTACGCCGCAACTTCGGTGGTTGCGCCGGCAATATCGGCTACAACCTCAAGCTGCTCGGTGGCCAAGGTAAGGTGATGGCCACCGTCGGCATGGACTTCGGTCCGTACCGAGCGTGGATGATCGATTGTGGACTCTCGCTCGATCACATTCGTCAGCTCGATGACGAATATACGGCGCAGGCCTACATCACGACGGACGCGGACAACAACCAGATCACGGCCTTTCACCCGGGCGCCATGAATCATGCCCACGTCAACAAGGTTCCCAAAGATGCGGGCATTGAGCTCGGCATCGTGGCTCCCGAGAGCCACGTCGGCATGCGTGAGCACGCCGCGCAGTTCGCAGCGGCCGGCATTCCGTTCATCTTTGACCCGGGCCAGGCGATGACTTTGCTGGGTCCCGATGATTTACGCCAGATGATCGGTCAGGCGCGCTGGGTCGCAGTCAATGATTACGAGGCGAGTCTGCTCGTCGAGCGCACGGGTTGGTCGTTCACCGACATCGCTGCCAAGGTCGAGGCGCTGATCGTTACGCGTGGTGCACAAGGTTCGCAGATCCATGCCGGCGGCGCGATACACGAGATCCCGCCGGTCAAGGCCGCGCAGATCGCCGATCCGACCGGGTGCGGTGATGCCTACCGCGGCGGTCTGCTGTATGGCTTGCAGCGTGGCTTCGATTGGGCGACAACCGGTCGCATCGCCTCGCTGATGGGTTCGATCAAGATCGGCCACCACGGCACGCAGACCCACCGCTTCACGCGCGAGGAATTCGCGCAGCGCTACCGCACGGAGTTTGGCGTCGCGCTCGAATGGTGACAGCGGATCTGCCGCAAACCGATCTGTTCGGCGAGCCTCTGATCGAGGCTGCGCCCCGTAAATCACGCCGCACGGGCGTTGCTGCGGTTGCACCGGTCGCGGCAGACGTGGCGCTCGCTGCCGCGCTGCCGCGAAGTGTGTACCTTGGCACTTCGACCTGGTCTTTTGCCGGTTGGCAGGGGCTCGTTTACGACGGCGCCTACGAAGAGAGCAAGCTCGCTCGAGAGGGTTTCGCCGCGTATGCCCAGCATCCGTTGCTGCGAGCGGTCGGTGTTGATCGCAGTTTCTATGCACCGGTGGGTGTGACCACCCTTGAGCGCTGGCGGGCGGCCGTCCCGGAGCATTTTCGTTTTCTGATGAAGGCGCACGCCGCCCTCACCACGCCGCGCACGGCGCAGCGGCCGGAGTTTCTGCGCGCCGCACCCGAGGCCTTTCTCGATGCCGACTACGCAACGCACTCGGTCATCGACCCGGCGCGTCGTGTGCTCGGGGAGCGTCTAGGCGTGGTGCTGTTTCAGTTCTCACCGCTGGGCGAGCGCGTGCTTCGGCATCGTGCTGTGCTGCTCGAAAAACTCGGCGCCTTCCTGCGCGCCCTGCCACGTGATGTGCAGTACGCCATCGAGTGGCGTGATACAGCGATGCTCGGCGCCGATTATCACCAGATGCTCGCGGCTGCCGGTGCGGTGCACGGCCTTTGCGCGCATCCGCGCATGCCCGCACTGGATGCGCAGGGCGTCGACCCTGAGGCGCGCGGTCCGCTCGTGATTCGCTGGTTGCTGGCGCCCGGGCGCCAATACGAGGAAGCGAAAGCCGCCTATGCGCCGTTTGATCGACACGGCGACCCAGATCCTCTGAATCGTGGGCGCATCGTCGCGCTCGGTCAGCAGGCGGTGAGCCGTGGACGCGAGGTGATCGTCATCGTCAATAACAAGGCCGAGGGTTCCGCGCCGCTCAGCGTGGCGCAGTTGGCGAGGCAGTGGAGTGCGAGTTGAACACCTCGCCCTGCACCCGTCGGATCAGGCGTTAATGGCCTGCGGCGAGCGCAATCGCGGCGACGGCCGCTCGGCTACACTTCGCGGATGAATGCTGTTGCGGGGCCTGCCCCGGCCGAGATCTACGCGGCGGTTGCTGCGTTGCGCGCAGGTGAGCTCGTCGCCTTCCCCACCGAGACCGTTTATGGGCTGGGTGCCGACGCGCGCAACCCCGCGGCGCTACGAAAGATCTACGCGCTGAAAGGACGCCCCAGCACGCACCCCTTGATTCTGCATCTTGCCGATGCAGCGCAGTTGCCGCAGTGGGTGGCGTCCGTCCCACCTGCGGCGAAGGCGCTCGCTGAGAGATTCTGGCCAGGTCCACTGACGATGGTTCTCCGCCGCGCATCCGGCGTGCCTGATGAACTCACCGGAGGCCAAGATTCGGTGGCGGTGCGTGTGCCATCGCATCCGGTCGCGCAAGCCTTGCTGAGCGCATTCGGCGGCGGCATCGCGGCCCCCTCGGCCAATCGCTACGGCAGGGTCTCGCCGACCCGCGCCGAGCATGTGCGTGAGGAGTTTTCGAAAGCGTTGCTGGTGCTCGAGGGGGGCGAGTGCGCCGTGGGTCTCGAGTCCACGATTGTTTCTTTGCTGGAGGGTGAGCCCCGCGTGCTACGCCCCGGCGCGATCACTCGCGCACAGATCGAGGCGATCATCGGTCCGGTGCTCGAGGTGGGCGCCCCGGGCGCGACGCCGCGTGTGCCGGGTAGTACCGCACAGCATTACGCGCCGCAGACGCCCATCGCGCTGTTGGCTGCGAGCGAGCTGACGCAAGCGCTCGCCGATGCGGCGGCGCGTGGCGAGCGTGTCGCGGTCATGGCGCGCAGCGACGCGCCGCTCGAGGAGGCGGCGACACCAATGATCCACTGGCAGCGCATGCCCGATGCGTCGGCCGACTATGGTCAGCAGCTGTACGCGATGCTGCGCCGGCTCGACAAGCTCGGCGTCTCGCGTATCCTCGTCGAGCGCGTGCCGGCGGGCATCGAGTGGGATGCCATTCGTGATCGTCTGGGTCGTGCCGCCGCCACCTTCTGCTGACCTATTCACAACCTGATCCGTCCACCCTGTCGAGGACTTCTCGCTGATGAGCACTGCACGCCAGGCGCGTTTCATTGATCCATTCGAACCGCGCGAAATACGGCGCTTGGTAGCCGAGTTCGGCTCGCCGCTATTGATCGTCGATTGTGAGCGCGTCCGCACGCAATATCGGCAGTTGCAGGAAGCGCTGCCAGGCGTCGATCTGCACTACGCGCTCAAGCCCCTGCCGCATCCGGCCGTGATCCGCACCGTGCTCGATGAGGGCGGGTTTCTTGATCTGGCGACGACGGGAGAAGTCGAGTTGGTCGCGCGCTTGGGGGTCGATCCCAAACTGTGCATCCACACCCATCCGATCAAGCGCGACGCCGACATCCGTGCCGCGCTCGCCCGCGGCGTGCGGGTGTTCGTGGCGGATAACCCCGATGAACTGCGCAAATTCGTCCCGTACGCCAACGAGGCTGAATTGCTGCTACGGGTGTCATTTCGTAGCCCTGGCGCGGTGTCGGATTTATCGCGCAAGTTCGGCTGTGATCCCGAAGCCTTGCTGGCGCTCGCGAGGCGCGCGAAGGATCTCGGTCTCTGCGTGCGCGGGCTGTCCTTCCATGTGGGCTCGCAGGCGCCGGACCCCGGCAAGCACGTCGAGGCGATCGAGGCCTGCACCAAGCTGCTCGCTGCGGCACGGCGAGAAAAGCTCGGGCCTTGCGACACGCTCGACATCGGCGGCGGCTTTCCGATCGACTATTCATCGCGCGCACCCTCGATCGGCTATTTCTGCGCCCCCATCCGGGCCGCACTTGAGCGTTTGCCCAAGCGAGCGCGGGTCATCGCAGAGCCGGGTCGTTATATCGCCGGCCCAAGTGCCATTGGCGTGGCGAGTGTGATGGGTCGCGCGCGGCGCGAGGGTCGGTGGTGGTATTACCTCGATGACGGCTTGTACGGCTCGTACAGTGGGCAGTTGTTCGATCATGCGCGCTACCCGCTCGAGTCCCTCAAGCGCGGCAAGGGTCGCGACCCGGCGGTGCTCGCGGGGCCGACCTGCGACAGCATCGACGTCATCACCGAAAACATCCTGCTGCCCGAGCTCGATACGGGCGATCTCATCGTGGGTCGAGCCATGGGCGCCTACACCTGGGCGAGTGCGTCTGAGTTCAATTTCTTCCCTCGAGCCACGGAGGTGTCGGTGAACCGATCACTGGGGGATCGGGGCAGCGTGCTTAGGGTTTTTTAGGGCCTCAGACCCGCGTTAACCCTCGGGGGGTTGCCTCGGGACGCCGGGTTTGGGAG
>JBJTBK010000125.1:0-4313 GCA_046091245.1 Nevskiaceae bacterium
GATCGAGCGCGAGCGTCAGCTGTGCGATGAGTTGCTGCGCGCGATCCTCGGCAAGCGGTCCGTGTCGCGAGTCGCTCACGTAGAAGACATCTTCGGCGCGCTCGCCCACGGTCATGATTTTGGCGCCGAGCAGATCGATGCGCTCTTCCACCATCACCTTGCCGATGTCACAGAGGAGCCCCGGGCGATCGCCCGCGATGTTCTCGAGCACCGAACGCTGATTTCGCTCATCCGGCGTGACGTTGTTCTGTGTGGTCGTATTGAACATCCGCACTTGTCGCGGCGCGCGGCGGGTGACGTTGATGAGCCCGTCGCGACCACTGTTGAGTGAGCGGGTGAGGGCGTACTGGATCTCTTCGTGACGTTCGGCATCGGCGATCGGCGTGCCATCTTCCTCGAGCACGTGATAGAGATCGATGCTGTTGCCGTCTCGGGTCGGTGTGATGCGCGCATCAACGATATTGAGACCAAGCTGATCGAGCACGGCGGTCGTGCGTGCGAAGCCATGCTGTCGGTGCGGGGCGCAGGTCATGATCGAGGTGGTGCCGCGCTCACTTTCGGCTTGCACCGCCACGACTGGCGCATCGCTCTCTTGAGTGGCCAGTGCGCGCGTGATCCAGGCGATCTCCTGCGGGGTGTGCCGCAGGAAGCAACTGTCGGTGAGCTGCTGCCAGACGGCATTGATGGCCGAGGCGGCAAGGCCCTGTGCCTCGAGGAGTTCGCGCGCTTGGCTCTGGTTCTCTTGTTTGAGTTCGTCTTGATCGATCGGCGACTCGAGACCTCGACGCAGGGCTCGTTTGACCCGATCGTGAATCTCGCTGACGAGCGAGGCTGTCCAGGAGTTCCACAGGCGCGGGTTAGTGGCGCGCACATCGGCGGCCGTCAGCACGTAAAGATAATCGAGGTGGGTCTCATCGCCGACGAGTCGCGCGAATTCGTTGATCACCTTCGGGTCGGAGATGTCCTGCTTCTGTGCCGTGAGCGAGAGCTGCAGGTGATTGCGCACGAGCCAGGCGACGAGGCGCGCATCGTAGCGCGAGAGGCCCTGCTCGAGGCAGAACGACTCGGCATCGACGGCGCCGAGATCGGAGTGATCGCCGCCACGGCCCTTGGCGATGTCATGAAAGAGCGCCGCGAGATACGCCACTTCCTGCCGCGGCAGCGCTTGCATGATGCGCGAGAGGCCGGGCAGTTCGTGGTCGAACCGCGGCAGTGCGAGGCGGCGCAGATTGCTCACGACGAATAGCGTGTGGGCATCGACGGTGTAAGCATGGAACAGGTCGTACTGCATGCGACCGACGATGCGACCAAACGAGGGAATGTAGCGACCCAGCACGCCGTAGGTGTTCATGCGGCGCAGTTCATTGGTGACGCCGGCGGGCGCGCGCAGGATCTCGAGGAACAGGCGATGGTTGCGTGGGTTCTGGCGGAACTCCTCGTCGATCAACCAAAGATTGCGCACGATCGCGCGGATGGTGTGTGCCCGTACGCCGCGAATGTCGGGGTTCTGCTGCAGCAGCGCGAACACTTCGAGCAGCGTCGAGGGTTGGCGCACGAAGATGTCGTCGTGCAGCGCTTCGAGGTAGCCGTTGGTGACTTGAAAGCGCGGGTTGAGCGGCTGAGGCTCGGCACTCTCATCGAGGATGGCCTCACGAAAGAGCTGCAAGAGCAGTTCGTTGAGCAGACTCACGTCCATCACGGTACGGTAGTAGCGCTGCATCAGCTGCTCGACCGCGAGCGTGAAGGAAGCATCCTCGTAGCCGAAGATACGCGCGAGCTTCATCTGGTGATCGAACAGCAACCGATCTTCCCGCCGCCCGGTGATGCTGTGCAGCGCAAAGCGCACCCGCCACAAAAACGACTGCGCGTGGTGTAGACGCCGTAGCTCCGCCGGGGTCAGAAACCCTTGGGTGGCGAGCTGATCGAGCGACTCGACGCCGAAATGACGCTTGGCAACCCAGGCGATGGTTTGAATATCGCGCAGGCCGCCGGGGCCCGTCTTCACATTGGGCTCGAGGTTGTAGGCGGTATCGTTGGCTTTGGCGTGACGTTCGTTTTGCTCACGTACCTTGGCTTCGAAGAAGTCCTTCACGGGCCACAGGTGCTGGGGCGAGAGCGCCTCGAGCAGGGCGCTGACGAGCGGTGCGGAGCCTGCGAGTCGGCGCGCTTCGACGAGCGTGGTCATGATGCTGACATCGCCCGCGGCGGCACTGCGACACTCCTCGACGGTGCGCACGCTGTGGCCGATCTCAAGACCAATGTCCCAACAGAAGGTCACGAAGGTCTCGAGAGCCTGACGGCCGAGCTCATCGAGCGAGGCGGGCACGAGAATCAGAATGTCGACATCGGAGAAGGGGTGCAGCTCACCGCGGCCATAGCCCCCGACCGCGACGAGCGCCCAGTCGGCATCGTGCTGCGGCAGGCGCGTGCGCCAGGACTCGCGCAGCACGACATCGAGCAAGCGCGCGCGGGCGCGAACCAAGGTCTCGACGGGCTCCTCGGCTTCGAATCGGGCTTTCAGTTGCGCTTGGGCGTCGCGCAGCGCTTGGCCGTAGGCCTCGGCCGTGCCGCCGGCCGACGCCAGTTGCTCTGGAAGCAGATCAAGCAGCGGCCATGCGAGACTCGGATCGCTGTCGAGCGGACCGCGCGCGTACGGCGAGTCGGACTCCTCCAGCGGGCCGTCGATCGGCATCACTGGGCTCCGAGCGTGAGCACTTCGTAGCCGGAGTCGGTGACGAGCACCGTGTGTTCCCACTGCGCCGAGAGCGAGTGATCTTTGGTGACCACCGTCCAGCCATCGGGCAGCAATTTCACGTGGCGCTTGCCGGCGTTGATCATCGGCTCGATGGTGAAGGTCATGCCTTCGCGCAGTTGCAAGCCCGTGCCGGGCTCGCCGTAATGCAGGATCTGCGGGTCTTCGTGGTAGATGCGGCCGATGCCATGGCCGCAGTACTCGCGCACCACGGAAAACCCCTGCGCTTCGACATAGGTCTGGATCGCATGACCGATGTCGCCCAAGTAGGCGCCGGGGGCCACGGTCCGAATGCCGCGCCACATGCCCTCGAAGCAGGTCTCCGAGAGCCGCTGCGCCTGCACCGGCGCCTTGCCAACGTAATACATGCGGCTGGTGTCACCGTGAAACCCGTCGCGGATCACGGTGACGTCGATGTTGATGATGTCGCCGTCTTTCAGGCGCTTGTCGCCCGGGATGCCATGGCACACGACGTGATTCACCGAGGCGCAGATGGTCTTCGGAAAGCCGCGGTAATTGAGGTTTGCCGGGATCGCCTTCTGCACCCGAGTGATGTGGTCATGGCAGAGGGCGTCGAGCTCGTCGGTGGTGACGCCCGGCTTGACGTGGGCGCCGATCATATCGAGCACCTCCGCAGCAAGGCGGCCGGCTTCACGCATCTTCTGCTGTTCGGCGGGGTTTTTGACGGTCACAGGCATCGGCGGGGAGGGGTCCGTAAAGCGTTGTTTTTACGGGAGGTGCATGGTATAAAGCGCGGCCTTTTTTGGCAACGTAAACAACCCACACGCACATCGTTGCATCGGTTGCTGGGTGTCCCAGGCGCTTCGCGAGAAGTGCAGGGGATGGCAGCCGAGGATGTGCGGAGGCCCAACCCGACAAGGAGAGAGCTATGCCCAGCGTGTCCATGCGACAGATGCTGGAAGCGGGTGTCCACTTCGGACACCAAACCCGCTTCTGGAACCCGAAAATGTCTGAGTACATTTTCGGTGAGCGCAACAAGATTCACATCATCAACCTCGAGAAGACGCAGCCGCTCTTCGCCGAAGCCGCCGGTTTCGTGCAGAAGGTCGCCTCGGATGGCGGCACCGAGCTCTACGTCGGCACCAAGCGTTCGGCTCGAGAGCCCATCCAGAAGGAAGCGGTGCGCGCCGGCATGCCGTTCGTCAACCAGCGTTGGCTCGGTGGCATGCTCACCAACTTCAAGACCGTTCGCCAGTCGATCAAGCGCCTCGCCGATCTCGTCGAGATGAAGGCCAACGGCTCGCTCGACAAGCGCGGCAAGAAAGAAGGCACGATGCTGCGCCGCGAAATGGAAAAGCTCGAGCGCAGCTTGGGCGGCATCAAAGACATGGAATCGCTCCCGGACGTGATCTTTGTGGTCGATGTCGGCCACGAGAAGATCGCCATCCACGAAGCCAATAAGCTCGGTATCCCGGTCGTCGCGATCGTCGACACCAACTGCTCGCCCGATGGCGTCGATTACCTCGTGCCCGGCAATGATGACGCCATGCGCGCCATCGCACTGTACGCGGGCGGTATTGCGGACGCCGTGATCGAGGGT
>JBJTBK010000126.1:0-2871 GCA_046091245.1 Nevskiaceae bacterium
CCGCGGCGCTGCAGGGCCGCAGTGTGTCTCGCGCGTGCGCGTCGAGCACCCGCTGAACGATGCCTTCCTGCAGGCTGCCATCGCCGCCGGCATCCCCTTCAACGCCGACCTGAACGGCGCGCTCGCGGAAGGCGTTGGGCCAGTACAGGCCTCCCAGCGCGGGGGTTGGCGTCACAGCACGGCACAGGCTTATATCCGCCCTGCGCGTCGCCGCGCGAACCTCCGCGTGATCCACCATGCCGTCGCGGCCTCGCTGCTTTTCGACGGGGGGCGGGTGACAGGCGTCCAGTGCAGCGTGTCCGGACGCGTGGAGCGATTCAGCGCTGCGCGCGTCGTACTTGCCTGCGGTGCGCTGGCGACGCCGCTGCTCATGATGCGCTCGGGGCTCGGTGACCCCACGGAGCTCGCATCGCACGGCATCCCGGTGCGTGCTGCCCTGCACGGCGTCGGTCACAACCTGCAGGAGCACGCCGTCGCCCGGTTCGGCATCCGCCTTCGCACCGACACGCTCACCAGCGCACTGAACCCTCTCCGCTCCGTCGCGCACGGGCTGGAGTTCCTGCTGAAGGGAAGCGGTGCGCTCAGTACTGCGATCGCCCATGTTCATGCGCTGGCGCGAACGCGTGCGGAGCTTCAGCAGCCCGATGTGCAGATTCTTTTCTCGCCTGCCGATCACCGCCTGACCGAGCGCGGCGCCGTGCCCTGCCGCGAACCCACGGTCTCGGTCGGTGTGGGGCTGTGCCAGTCGAGGGCGCGTGGACGTATCCGCCTGCGCTCCACGGATCCGGCGGCGGCACCGCGTATCGAGCATGCGCTGCTCGCGCATCCCGAGGATCTCGCCACGCTCACCGCTGGCTGCCGGCTCGCGCGGCGCATCGTGAGTTGCCAGCCTTTTTCCGATTTTCTCGAGTCCGAGATCGCACCGGGGTCCGCTGTCGAATCCGACAACGACTGGGCCGACTATCTCCGGGACAACACCGGGCTCATGTACCACCCCTGCGGTACGGCGCGAATGGGCAGCGACGAGGCGGCCGTGGTCGATCCCCGCCTGCGTGTGCGCGGCTTGGAGGGACTGTGGATTGCCGATGCATCCGTGATCCCGTCCATACCGGCGGGCAACATCAACGCCACCTGCATCCTCATCGGCGAGCGAGCCGCCGATTTCCTGCAGGCGGAGGGCTCGAGGTGAGACAACCATGAACCAGGCACTTCCCGCACAACCCGATTGGCAGGCGCTCGCCGCAGCCTTTGCGCCGGACCTCCGTCCCCTGCTGGGCGAGGGTCCCTGCGATCCCGGTGGCGAGACGCTGATCGAGCGTCAGGATCCCGCGGGAGACGGGGCATTGCCCACCTATGCGGCGAGGGCGCCCGCGCTGGTCGCCAGGGCTGTGGCCACCGCGCGGGAGGCCTTCGATCAGGGGGCGTGGGGACGGGGCGGTCCGCAGGAGCGACGTACCGTTCTGCTCGCGTTTGCCGATCTCATCGAGCGCGAGGCCGTGTCGATCTCGCTGGCCGACAGCATGGACATGGGAAAACCCATCGGCATGGCGCTCGGTGAAGCGCATGTCGCGGCAGGTTTCGTGCGCTACTACGCCGAGGCTATCGACAAACACTACGGTGCCACCGCCCCCACCGGGCCCGGTGCGATCGAGTTCCATCTGCGCCGTCCGCGCGGTGTTGTCGCCGCGATCACGCCGTGGAACTTTCCGGTGATCAACGTGGCGCTGAAGATCGGTCCCGCGCTGGCGGCCGGCAATGCGGTACTGCTGAAGCCCTCCGAGCTCTCGCCTTCCTCCGCGCTCCTGCTCGGACGTCTTGCACTCGCGGCAGGCCTGCCGCCCGGCGTGCTCTCGGTGCTTCCCGGAGCCGCAGTCACCGGAGATGCACTCGCACGCAGTCCGGGCGTCGACATGCTGAGCTTCACGGGCTCCACGGCAACGGGGAGGGCCCTGCTTCGTGCGAGCGGCGAGTCCTCGCTGAAGCCGCTGTTGCTCGAGTGCGGCGGCAAGTCGCCCGAGATCCTCTTCGACGACCTCGACGGACCCGCGCTCGATGCCGTGGTCGGGCAGATCGCCGGCGGTGTGCTCTGGAACCAGGGGCAGGTCTGCGTGACGCGCAGTCGCTTGCTGGTGCATGAGTCGATCCACGACCGCGTGCTGGAGCGCGTACTGGCGATCATGGGTTCCGTGAAGGCCGGGCACCCGCGGGACCCGGGCACCCAGTTCGGCCCGCTCGCGAGCCCCGCGCAGGCGGAACGCGTGCGGCGCTGGATCGACACCGGCGAGCGGGAAGGAGCAAGGCTCCGACTCGACGGTCGTGGCGCCGGGGGTTGTCGCGTCGAACCGACCGTCTTCACGGACGTGGCGCCCGGCAGCGCGATCGCGCGCGAGGAGATCTTCGGGCCGGTGCTCTGTGTGTTCCCGTTTCGTGATGAAAGCGAAGCCGTGGCGCTTGCGAATACGAGCGACTACGGGCTCGCTGCGACGGTCTGGACGCGCGAACTCGCACGCGGCCATCGGGTGTCAGCCGCTCTGCGAGCGGGCAAGGTGCGTGTCTGCGCGGGCCCCGTACCACCGGTACCCGCAGCCGGCTTTGCGCACAGCGCAGAACCTGCGGGTCAGTCGGGTTATGGCATCGAGGGGGGTATGCGCGGGCTCGAGAGCTACACCCGCCAGCAGGCGGTGGAGATCGCCTGGCCCCCGCTCAACTGAGGCCCGGGAAATCGTGGAAGAGGCCTTCCGGGTCGTAGCGGCGGCGTAACGCGCGAAGCCGCTCGAACGCCTCCGGGGCAAAACAGCGAGGGAGCAGGTCGGGGCGGCTGAAGGCATCGAGCTCGTTGATGTAATTGCCGCTCGCGAAGGGTTGCAGCGC
>JBJTBK010000127.1:0-5673 GCA_046091245.1 Nevskiaceae bacterium
GGCGTGCGTTTGCTCGGCAGCACTGAGGGCCGCCTGCGCCCCGAATACATGCGGATGACGACGCACCAGCTTCTCACCCATACCCGCCGCGACCGCATCGAAATCGAACCAACCGCGCTCTTCGGCGATACGCGCGAGAAATACCACCTGAAACAACACATCGCCGAGCTCGTCGCGAATAGCCTGCGGTTCACCCTGAGCCACCGCCTCGGCGAGCTCGTGCGCCTCCTCTAACGTGTGCGGGATGATGGACTGCAGGGTCTGCTCGCGATCCCAAGCGCAACCCGTGGCGGGATCGCGCAGTTGCCGCATGATCCGCAGCAGTCTCGCGATCGCGGTTGTCGAATCCTCTTGCGTCATTGGCGGACCCTCGCTCATGCGTCCTCACCGCGAAGCATGCGACAGAGCGTCATCAGCATGCCGGCGGTCGCGCCCCAAATGTTGCGCCCCTCGTACGGAAAATCCGTGAATTCGATGTCCTGATTTTCGAAGCGGCGCACCCGCCGAACGTGATTGCGCACATCGAGCAAAAAAGCCAGCGGCACCTCGAACACTTCGGCGACCTCAGTCGGATCAACGCGCGGCGTGAACCGCGGATCGACGAACCCGACCACCGGCGTCACCCGGTAGCCCGTCACCACGAAGTGATCGGGCAGAAAGCCGGCGACGCGAATGAGATCGCGAGACACGCCGACCTCTTCCTCGGTTTCACGCAGCGCAGCCTGAATAAAATCCTCATCAGGATGCTCCAGCCGTCCGCCCGGGAAACTGATTTGCCCAGGGTGGTGACTGAGGTGGGAGGCGCGCTGCGTCAGCAGCACCCAAAGGCCTTGCTCGCGTTCAACGATCGGCACCAGCACGGCCGCAGGCACGGGTTGCTCGGGAAAGAATTTGCGCAGATGGCGCCGCCGCTCGGGCGACACCGGGCCGTAGCGCCAATCGTTGTCGCTCTCGGTGCGCGGCGCGGCGAGCACGCGGGACTCGATCAACGCCCTCAGGGCGGATGGGTCGAGCGTGGCGGGGTCGTGCGAGAGCATGGGGTATGATTGCCAGTCTATCACCGCAGCCTCGGGCGACCGGCATGAACCTTGACCCCATCGACGCACTCTCACCGGTGGACGGCCGTTACGCACGCGCCACGGCCGTCCTTCGAGTTCACTTGAGCGAAGCCGCGCTGATCCGCGAGCGGGTCCGCGTCGAAGCGGAGTGGTTGCTCGCGCTCGCCCGCGCAAGGCCCGCGGGTCTGGCCGGAGTCGACGCCCTCACGCCAGCGGTCCTCTCCGTCGCCGAAACGCTTGCGCACACCCCGCCCGCAGGCGCCACGGCAGCGATCAAGGCGATCGAATCGCGCACCAACCACGACGTGAAAGCCGTTGAGTACTACCTGCGCGATCAGCTCGCCACCGCAGGCGCGAACGCCGCCGCACTCGAGCTCGTACATTTCGGCTGTACGTCCGAGGACATCAACAATCTCGCCTACGCGCGCATGCTGCGCGGTGCGCGCGAGGTGCTTTGCGAGCAAATGGATGCGGTCATCGACACGCTGCAGGGTTTTGCCGCCACCCACGCGCAGCTCGCGATGCTCTCGCGCACACACGGTCAAACCGCGAGCCCCACCACGCTCGGCAAGGAAGTCGCCAATGTCGCCGCGCGTCTGCAGCGGGCGCGCAGGCGATGGGCTGCGGTGGCGATCCTTGGCAAGTGGAACGGTGCGGTCGGCAATTTCAACGCCCACGTCGCCGCCCTACCCTCAGCCGACTGGCCGAGCATCGCGCGCGATTTCGTCGAATCGATGCAGCTGACCTACAACCCACTGACCACGCAGATCGAACCGCATGACTGGATCGGGGAGTACTGTGACGCGCTCGCCGCAGCCGATGTGATTTTGGTGGATTTTTGCCGCGATGCCTGGGGCTACATCAGTCTCGGCTACTTGCGCCAACGAACCGTTGCGGGTGAGGTCGGATCTTCGACGATGCCGCACAAGGTCAATCCCATCGACTTCGAGAACGCCGAGGGCAACTTCGGCATCGCTAATGCATTGCTGCGGCATTTCGCCGAAAAGCTCCCGGTCTCACGCTGGCAGCGGGACCTCACCGACTCCACCGTGCTACGCAATCTCGGCGTCGCCATGGGGCACGCCCTGATCGCGCTGCGGGCGCTGCAACGGGGTCTCGGCAAGATCGAACCCGATGCCGCCCGCATGACCGCCGACCTCGACACCGCCTGGGAAGTACTCGGCGAAGCCGTGCAAACGGTGCTGCGCGCCGAGGGCGTCGCCGATGGGTACGAGCTTCTCAAAGATTTCACGCGTGGCCGCAAGGTCGACGCTGCGGCCTATCAGCATTTCGTCGCGTCCCTACCAATCAACGCGCTCGCCAAGGCTCGCCTCGCACAGTTACACCCGGCGGAGTACCTCGGCCGCGCGGCATCCCTCGCCACGACGTGAAGGTCGTCGTCGGTCTGTCGGGCGGCGTCGACTCGGCGGTCGCCGCACTGCTGCTGCGTCGCGCGGGCCACGAGGTGCAAGGCCTGTTCATGGCCAACTGGGAAGAAGACGACAGCTACTGCACCATCGCCGAGGACTATCAGGACGCGCGCGCCGTGTGCCGCGAGCTCGACATTCCGCTGCATCGGGTCAACTTCGCGGCAGAGTACCGCCAGCGCGTATTCGATTATTTCTTGCACGAGTACCAGGCGGGGCGAACGCCTAATCCCGACGTGCTGTGCAATCGAGAAATCAAGTTCGGGGTGTGTCTCGCGCACGCTCGGCGGCTGGGTGCCGAGTGTCTGGCTACGGGTCATTACGCGCGGCGCATCGAGAGTGAGCGAGAAGTCGAGTTGCACAAGGGGGTCGACGTCGAGAAAGATCAGTCGTACTTCCTGCACGCGCTGGAGCGCACGCAGTTGGCAGCGGCCTGTTTTCCGTTAGGGGAATGGACCAAAGGTGAGGTGCGGCGCCTGGCCCGCGAGGCCGGTCTGCCGGTGCACGACAAGCCCGACAGCACCGGCATTTGTTTCATTGGCGAGCGACCCTTCCGGGAGTTCCTCAGCCAATACATCGCCGACGCACCCGGACCGATCGAGACTCCCGAGGGCCAGCGCATCGGTACGCATCGGGGACTCGCCTTCTACACGCTGGGGCAACGCGGTGGGTTGGATATCGGTGGTGTGTCCGGACGGGCCGAAGAGCCGTGGTACGTCGCCAGCAAGGATCTGTCGCGCAACACCCTAGTCGTGGTGCAGGGCCACGACCACCCGCGACTGCTCTGCCGGCAGGTGCACACCTTGGCGGCGCACTGGCTGATCGATCCGCCGACGGCGCGCTTCGCTGCGGCGGTCAAATTACGCTATCGCCAAGCGGATCAGGCCTGCCAGGTTCAACCCGTGGCGGACGGCGCGCTCACCATCGAGTGCGACAACGCGCAGCGCGCGGTCACGCCCGGTCAGTTCGCCGTGCTCTATGCCGGCAGCCGCTGTCTGGGCGGGGCGGTCATCGACTCGGTATAATTCAGCGCTGAATCTTTCGATTTTCGACTTCGGGGGTCTCATGTCGGACAGCTACAAGGCACGCAGCTCACTCAAAGTGGGCGGACAGGTCTACGAGTACTGGAACCTGGGTGCACTGCCGCAAGCGAAAGTCGCGCGGCTGCCTTACTCGCTGAGGATCCTCCTCGAGAACCTGCTGCGATTCGAGGACGGCGTCAATGTGACCCGCCGCGACATCGACGCGTTGCTCAACTGGAACGCGACATCCACTCCGGAGCACGAGATCTCGTTCACGCCAGCGCGCGTGATCATGCAAGACTTCACGGGCGTACCCTGCGTCGTCGATCTCGCGGCGATGCGCGAGGCCATTCGTAAGCTCGGCGGTGACCCGCAGCGCGTGAATCCGCTCGCGCCCGCGGAGCTCGTCATCGATCACTCGGTGCAGGTCGATCACTACGGCACCGCCGATGCGCTCAAGCGCAATACAGCCATCGAGTTCGAGCGCAACGGCGAGCGCTATTCCTTCCTGCGTTGGGGTCAGACGGCGTTCCGCAACTTCAAGGTCGTCCCGCCCAGCACCGGCATCGTGCACCAGGACAACCTCGAGTACCTCGGTCGCGTGGTATTCGAGAACCGTGACGGCAAGCGTCCGCAGGCCTATCCGGACACCCTCGTCGGCACGGACTCGCACACCACCATGATCAACGGCCTCGGCGTGCTCGGCTGGGGCGTCGGTGGCATCGAGGCTGAGGCTGCGATGCTCGGTCAGCCGGTAACGATGCTGATCCCGCAAGTGGTCGGCTTCAAGCTCACGGGGCAACTGCAGCCGGGCGCCACCGCGACCGACCTCGTGCTCACCGTCACCGAGATGCTCCGCAAGAAGGGCGTAGTCGAAAAATTCGTCGAATACTTTGGCGATGGCCTGGCGACCCTGCCGCTCGCCGATCGCGCGACGATCGCCAATATGGCTCCGGAATACGGCAGCACCTGCGGCATCTTCCCCATTGACGAAGAAACGCTGCGTTATCTCGAACTCTCCGGCCGCCCGGCGCAGCAGATCGCATTGGTCGAAGCGTACGCCAAGGCGCAGGGCATGTGGCGCTACGCGGGCGCACCGCAAGCCGATTACACCGATGTGCTCGAACTCGATCTTGGTACCGTGGAACCCTCGCTTGCGGGTCCCAAGCGCCCGCAGGATCGCGTGCCCGTACGCGAGTTGAAGCAGGTGTACCGCAAGACCCACACGCAGATGGCCGACGAGCGCCGCAAGAAGAATCCGGCGGCGAGCGGCTCTGGCAGCGTGCCGGGCCCGAGCGGCTTCGAAGTCAAGGACGGTGCCGTACTGATCGCCGCGATCACGAGCTGCACCAACACCTCGAACCCCTCGGTGCTGCTGGGTGCCGCACTCGTGGCGCGCAACGCCGCACGCCGCGGACTGACCGCCAAGCCCTGGGTGAAGACCAGTCTCTCGCCCGGCTCCAAGGTGGTCACCGACTATTTGAAAAAAGCGAAACTGCTCGAGGAATACGCCAAAGTCGGCTTCCACGTGACCGGCTATGGCTGCATGACCTGCATCGGTAACTCAGGTCCGCTCAAGCCGGAGATTTCGGCGGCTGTGAAAGCGGGCGAGGTGATCGCTACCTCGGTGCTCTCGGGCACCCGCAACTTCGAAGGCCGCGTGCATCCGGAAGTCAAAATGACCTTCCTCGCCTCGCCGCCGCTCGTCGTCGCCTATGCCCTCGCCGGCACGACGGACATCGATCTGAACACCGAGGCGCTCGGCACGGGCAGCGACGGCCAGCCGGTGTACCTCAAGGACATCTGGCCGAGCCCGCAGGAAGTCGCCGACACCGTCCGCGCCTCGATCAACTCGAAGATGTTCCGCGACAGCTACGGTGACGTCTTCGCAGGCGATGCCCTCTGGCGAGCCATCAAGGTTCCGGCCGGTAAGCTCTACGCTTGGGACGACAAGTCCACCTACGTGCGCAACCCGCCGTACTTCGACGGCATGAGCATGACTCCGGGCAAGGTCAAGCCGATTCTGGGTGCTCGCGCCCTCGCGGTGCTCGGCGACTCGGTCACCACCGATCACATCTCGCCCGCCGGCGACATCGCCCGCGGCAGCCCTGCAGCCCAGTACCTCGAAGCGCACGGCGTGCAGAAGGCCGACTTCAACTCCTACGG
>JBJTBK010000128.1:0-6004 GCA_046091245.1 Nevskiaceae bacterium
GACCACGTTCTGCATTTCCCAGGGCGAAAGGAACTGCCCCTTCTTGATGTTCACCGGCTTGCCTTGCGAGGCCGCCGCGACGATGAAGTTGGTCTGGCGACAAAGAAATGCCGGCGTCTGCAGCACATCGACGACGGACGCCACCTCGGCCAGGGGCGTGTCCTCATGCACATCGGTCAGCACCGGCACGCCGAAGCGGCTGCGGATGTCGGCGAGCACCTTGAGACCAGCCTCCAGGCCGGGGCCGCGGAAACTCGCCCGCGAGGAGCGGTTCGCCTTGTCGAAGGACGCTTTGAAGACATACGGCACGCCAAGACGACGCGTGATCTCGAGCATCCGCCCGGCAATCTCCTCGCAGAGCGTCGCGCTTTCGATCACGCAGGGCCCTGCAATCAGGAACAGGGGCTCGCGCGCACCGACCTCGAAGTCAGCGAGCTTCATGATGAGCACGCGCGGCGGCGATGAAGCCGGTGAAGAGCGGATGCCCATCGCGCGGATTCGAGGTGAACTCCGGGTGGAACTGCGTCGCAACTAACCACGGATGATCGGCGAGCTCGACGATCTCCACGAGTCCATCGGGCGAGAGCCCCGAGAACGTCAGGCCCGCAGCGCGGTAGCGCTCGAGATAGGTGTTGTTGAATTCGTAGCGGTGCCGATGGCGTTCGCGAATGACACCCTTGCCGTAGGTCGCACGCGCTCGCGTGCCTTCGGCCAGCGTCACATCCTGCCCGCCAAGGCGCATGGTGCCGCCGAGATTGGAGGATTCATCGCGCGATTGCGCGCCGCGCAGGGCATCTTGCCATTCGGTGATGAGTGCGATCACCGGGTGCGGTGTCGTGCGGTTGAACTCGGTGCTGGTCGCGCCCTCGAGACCGAGCACATGCCGACCGTATTCGATCACTGCGAGCTGCATCCCTAAGCAGATGCCTAGATACGGAATACGCTGCTCGCGGGCGTAGCGCACCGCGGCGATCTTGCCCTCCACACCGCGCTCACCAAAGCCGCCCGGTACGAGAATGGCATCCATGCCCTGCAATGCGGCCGTGCCCTGCTCTTCGATGTCGGTGGACTCGATGAAGTGGATATTCACCCGCGTGCGAGTCTTGACCCCGGCGTGGGTCAGCGCCTCGTTGAGCGAGATGTACGAGTCACGGTTCTGCACGTACTTGCCAACCATGGCAAGATGGATCTCGGCGCGCGGGTTGGCTTTCGCCTCGACCACGGCCTGCCATGCCGACAGATCCGCCGGCTGCGTCTTGGACTCGAGTCGAAGTTTCTCCACCACGATTTCATCGAGCTTCTGCTCGTGCAGCAGCATCGGGATTTCGTAGATGTCGCGGGCGTCGACGGCGGAGATCACCGCGCGCTCTTCGACGTTGGTAAAGAGAGCAATCTTGCGCCGATGCTCGGCCGGCAACGGGTCGTGCGCACGGCAGAGCAGAATGTCTGGCTGGATACCGATGCTGCGCAGTTCCTTGACCGAGTGCTGCGTCGGCTTGGTCTTGATTTCGCTGCCACCGCCCACCACGGGTACAAGCGTCAGATGCATGAAGATGGCCTGACTGCGGCCGAGTTCCACCCCGATCTGGCGGATCGCCTCGAGAAAGGGCAAGGATTCGATGTCGCCGACCGTGCCGCCGATTTCCACCATGCACACGTCCGAGTCGCCGGCGCCGCGCTTGATGCTGGCCTTGATCTCATCGGTGATGTGCGGGATGACCTGCACCGTCGCACCGAGGTAATCGCCGCGGCGCTCCTTCGCGATCACCCGCTCGTAGATGCGGCCCGTGGTGAAGTTGCTGTGACGCCCCGTCACCGTGCGCACGAAGCGCTCATAGTGGCCAAGGTCTAGATCGGACTCCGTGCCGTCGTCGGTGACGAAGACCTCACCATGCTGGAACGGGCTCATGGTGCCCGGATCCACGTTGATGTATGGGTCGAGCTTGACCATGGCGATCTTCAGGCCACGGGCCTCAAGGATCGCGGCCAATGACGCGGAGGCGATGCCCTTCCCCAACGAGGAAACGACACCGCCCGTGACGAAGATGAAACGAGGCATGGGGAACCGCCGCAGTTAAAGCGCCGTACTCTTCGACTCGCGCGGGGCCCGCGCGGGGCGTCGATGAGTTTCAGCACCACGGGACGATATCTTAATAAAAATGCGTGCTTATCTCAATGCGCGCAGGCGTGGGGCCACCTCCCAGATGAGCCGCAATCGATCACGGGCCGGCGTTCGACCGGTCTCAGCCCGATAGGCCGCATCGATGGCGAGATCCACCACCGCCACGATCGGGCCCGAAACATCGCCAGCTCGCAGCACCGGCCAGTGCCGGCGTTCCCAGGGCAGCACCGCGGCGACTCGAAAGATTTCTTTCATACTGCGCCGCGACTCGCCCGCCTCTGGACCTGTGACGCTGAGCACGGCCGGCAAGCGCCGCGCATCGAGCTCACCAGCAGGATCACGGCGCAGACGCTGCACGCCGCGACCCTCGCCGAGCCCATACGGACGCCCGCGCGGCCAGTGCCCCTCGCCCTCGCGTACCGCTGCAGGCGGCTGCGCCAAGGCATAGAGGAAACCTCGAAAGCGACGCACCTCGGCTGTACCCCAACGCACGAAGGGCTGGGCATCCGCGCGAGCCGCGGGCAATTCGCAGCGAATGCGCTCGAGGTGCACCCGATCGGGCAAAGGCATACCCGCAGCCCGCAACCACTCGCGCAAGGCATTGCGTTGCCGAGCAACCGAGAGTGCGCGCAGCGCAGCGAGCTCCAAAGGCCCCTCGGGCGCCAAGCGCTCGAGATCAGCCTGTGCCTGCTCGCGTAGTAGCGCTTGCGCCTCGCCGAGGTGCGTGGCGCTGCGCGCCACCACCGAGGCCACCGCCGGCCAGCGCTCGCGCAGCAGCGGCAGAACGCGATGGCGCAGATAATTGCGATCGAACCGCTCATCGACGTTGCTGTCATCGTCGACCCAACTCACGCCACTCGCGCGCGCATACGCCTCGAGTTCGCTGCGCGGCTCAGCGAGCAGCGGTCGCAGCAACCAACGATCCCCTAATCGCTGGCCTGTGCTGCCCTGCGCGGGTCCCCCGAGGCGGGTGCACTCGCCCATGGCGGCAAGTCCCGCAACCCCGGCGCCGCGAAGTAACTGCAGCAGGAAGGTCTCGAGCTGATCGTCCTGATGATGCGCCGTGAGCAGCAGCTCCCCTGGCGACAACGCGCGCATTAACGCCGCGTAACGCACCTGACGCGCTTGCGCCTCGAGCGAGCGTCCCGGCTCTTGCGGCACACGCACTCGACGCACGAGCAGTGGCACCTCAAGTGCGTCGCAGAGCCTCCGACAGTGCTGCTCCCAGGCCCGAGCCGCAGGGCGCAGTTGGTGATTGATGTGCACGGCACGCAGCGTCAGTCTGCGCCAGCGCGTACTGCGCCGCCGCAGCTGCTGCAACGCCCGCAGCAGCGCCACCGAATCTGCACCGCCACTCAGCGCGACGCAAAATCCGCGGACCGAGAGGGTCTCGAGTGGCCCCTCGAGCGCGGCCTGCAATCGCAGCGCGAGCCGATGCGGCAGATCCGCCGCCTGCGTACTCGCGCGCTTCAGCCTTCCCCCTCGGTGAACACGCCGAAGCCTGCGATCTTGCGCGAGCGCTCCTCGAGCAGCTCGTCGGTGGACTTGGCCCGCAGATCCTGCAGATGCCCGGCGAGTGCCGCGCGCAGCGACTCGGCAATCACGATGGGGTTGCGATGCGCACCACCGAGCGGCTCGGCAATGATCTCATCGACAAGATCAAGCGCGTGCAGACGATCGGCCGTGAGCCCCATGGCATCGGCCGCTGCTTCCTTCTTGTCAGCGCTCTTCCAAAGAATCGAGGCACAGCCTTCCGGCGAAATCACCGAATAGGTGCTGTACTGCAGCATCAGCAAGCGATCACAGACGCCGATCGCGAGCGCACCGCCCGACCCGCCCTCGCCGATGACGACGCTGATGATGGGCACCCGCAACTTGGCCATCTCGAACAGGTTGCGGGCAATCGCCTCGCTCTGGCCGCGCTCCTCGGAGTCGAGACCGGGATAGGCGCCCGGGGTATCGATAAACGTGATTACCGGCAATCCGAAGCGCTCGGCGAGGCGCATCAAGCGCAAGGCCTTGCGGTAACCCTCGGGCTTGGGCATGCCGTAATTTCGGCGGACGCGTTCTTTCGTATCGCGGCCTTTTTGGTGGCCAATGACCACCACCGCCGTCCCACCGAGCCTCGCGAGGCCACCGATCAGCGCCTGATCGTCACCGAACATGCGATCGCCATGCAGCTCCTGAAACTCGGTGAAGGCGCTACTGAGGTAATCGAGCGTGTAGGGCCGCTGCGGATGACGCGCGAGCTGGGTGATTTGCCAGGGGCTGAGCTTGCCAAAGATTGAGCGCGTCAGCTGCTCGCTCTTGCCTTGCAGACGAGCGATCTCATCCTGCACGTAGACCCCAGAGCCCGCAGTCACGTGACGCAGCTCCTCGATCTTCGCCTCGAGCTCGGCGATCGGCTGTTCGAAGTCCAGAAAATTCATGCCCATCGGCGTGATCTTATCAGCCGTAGGCGGAACTTGCCGTGCCCGAAGGTGGGCCGTAGACCACCCGCACGCCGTGGCTCCCCACGAGTTGCTCGAGCGCTTCGATGAGTTCCGGGCTCGCCCGAACGCGCCACTCGGCGCCGAGTTCAAGCGCCCCGCTCGCGTGCGCCCCGCTGTAGCGCACGCCCACCGCACAGGGGCCGGGTCGGAACGGGGCGAGAGTATCCGCCAATCGCTGCAGCAACAAACTTTGATCCGCACCCTGCGCGCGGGGCCATAACAAGACGATCCGCTGTGCCTGCTGCTCGCGGGCCCGATTCAGATCCGTGACCCGCTTGGCGGCCAACCGCCAGGTATCGCCCTGCTCATCGAAGCGCAGCTGCCCCTCGATCAGCACCAGCGCATCCTTGACGATGAGCTCTCGGTGCTTCTGCAACACCTCCTCAAAGAAGGTCACTTCCATGCGCCCCGTACGATCGTCGAGCACGATAGAGGTACGGTTGGCGCGCTTGCGCACCTCGTGGATGTAGCCTGCGACCGACGCCTGTCGCCCTCCAAAGAATCCGCGCTCGGGTGAGCCCTGCATCGGTCGATCGCTGATCAGATCGGCGATGCGGCCCGTGACGAAGCGATTCAAATCCTTCTCGAAGCGACTGAGCGGATGACCTGTCAAATAGAGCCCAAGCGTCTCGCGCTCACCTGCGAGCCGCTGCGTCTCACTCCACTCGGGCAGCGACACGCCCGCCGGTCCCGCAAACTCGCCCTCGGCCGGAGCCGAGAGGCCAAATAAATCGTTTTGCCCTGTCGCGACCGCCCGAGTGGCCTGCTCGCCGAGCTGCATGGCCGCGCCGAGCCGCGCCATGAGCGTCGCGCGATTGACGCCGAGGGCGTCGAAACTCCCCGAGCGAATCAGCGCTTCGAGCACACGACGGTTGACCCGATTGAGATCAAGACGTCGACAGAAATCCTCGAGACTGCGGAACGCTCCGCGCGCCTCGCGCTCCTGAGTGATCGCCTCCACCGCAGCCTGACCGACGCCGCGAATGGCACCCAATCCGTAACGCACCTCGCGCGGCGCCACCACGACGAATTCGTAGGCGGAACTGTTCACATCGGGCGGTGACACCGCGAGCCCCATCCGATCGCACTCATCCTTGATGGTCACGACCTTATCGGTGTGATCCATGTCGGCCGAGAGCACCGCCGCCATGAAGGCCGCCGGGTAATGCGCCTTCAGCCATGCGGTCTGATAGGAGAGCAACGCGTAGGCGGCCGAGTGCGACTTGTTGAAACCGTAGCCCGCAAACTTCTCCATCAGATCGAAGATGTGCGCCGCTTGCGGCTCGCTCACGCCCCGCGCCACAGCACCGGCCACGAACCCCGTGCGTTGTTTAGCCATCTCCTCGGGCTTTTTCTTGCCCATCGCGCGCCGCAGCAGATCGGCGCCACC
>JBJTBK010000129.1:0-5130 GCA_046091245.1 Nevskiaceae bacterium
CGGATAGTTCTCCGCCGCGATCGCCGAGCGCGTCAACGCATTGAAGAGGGTGGACTTGCCGACGTTAGGCAAGCCGACGATGCCGCACTTGATTCCCATGATTTACTGATCCTGTGTATGCAATCGGTTCATGGCCTTCTCAGCGCCCTCGAAGAGCAGCAGGGGCAGCAGGTCGGCCGCCCTGAGAATGGCCTCATTAATAAGTTGTTCGTCGCTCGCGCTCGCGCGCTGCAACACATAGTCGAGAACTTGATCCCGATGACCCGGATGACCGATTCCGAGCCGCAGTCGCCAGAAGTCGGCACCGACCGCCGCGATGCTGTCACGCAGACCATTGTGGCCGCCATGTCCTCCGGCCCATTTCAACCGCGCGATGCCGGGTGGTAGATCAAGCTCATCGTGTGCCACCAAGGTCGCCGCCACCGGCAACTTGTAAAAGTGCGTTAGCGAAGCGATCGCTCCACCACTTTTGTTCATGTAGGTCGTGGGCTTGAAGAGCCACAGTTCAGCGGACGCTCCGCCTGCGGCCCCGACATTGACGCGCGCGAGTTCACCTTGATGCTTCGATTCGAGACGAAAGTTTCCTCCGTGACGGCGAGCGAGCTCGTCAACGAACCCGACCCCCGCGTTGTGGCGGGTGCGTGAGTACGTCTCGCCCGGAGTGCCGAGCCCGACAACCCGCCGAATCGCTGCCTCAGCCACAACCTACCCTCACTGCTGCATTGGCGTTGTCGCACCGCGCAAAGACGGAGGCCGCCACGAGGGCGGCCTCCTTCAACGCGCCGTGCGAGGCACGCGAACCGATCACGCCCGTTACTTCTTGGCGTCCGGCTGCGGCTCTTCATTCTTGGCATCGCCACCCGCTGCCGCCGGAGCGGCCGTAGCCGCCGCCGCAGCCGCCTCGGCCGCCGGGGTATCCGGCTCCTCGGCACGCGGGCTGTGGATCGAAACGACCACCTGGTCCTTGCCCTGCACCACGGCCGTGGCGACCACGCCCGCCGGCAGCGGAATGTCCGAGACGTACTTCGTCTCGTTCAACTTCATCGGCGACAGATCGAGACTGATCTCTTCCGGCAGGTCCTTCGGCAAGCACTGCACTTCGATGTCTGCAATGCGGTGCGAGACGATACCGCCCTGCGTCTTCACGCCCGGCGAAGCTGCTTCACCCTTGAAGTGAATCGGCAAACGAATACGGATTTTCTCCGTTTCGATGACGCGCTGCAGGTCAAGGTGCAGGACCTGATTGCGTGCCGGGTGCATTTGCAGATCTTTGACGATTGCAGCTTGCACCTCGTCACCGACCTTGAGACCGATGATGGTCGAGTAGAACTTCTCATCCTCGATCAGCGTGATCAGCTTTTCGTGGTTGATCGACAGGCTTCGCGGATCGCGACTCCCACCGTAAAGGATGGCTGGGACGCGCCCCGCGTGACGCAGGCGGCGGCTCGCACCTTTGCCCTCGTCGTTGCGGAGTTCCGCAGCCAGTTCGATCGAGATTTTCATTTCACTATGCTCCTGGTTGATGTCATTCCGTTCCGCGACCAGATCGGACTCAGTCGACGTACAGCGAACTGACGGACTCTTCGTCCCGTATTCGTCGTATCGTCTCGCCAAGCAGTCCGGCAACGGTCAGTTGCCGGATCCGCCCGCATTCTTTGGCCTGCGTCGACAGCGGGATGGTATCGGTCACCACCAACTGATCGAGCGCCGATTTGGAAATCTTCTCCACGGCCGACCCGGACAGCAGCGGATGGGTGATGTAGGCCACCACCTTGACCGCGCCCTCATCCTTCAGCGCCTGTGCCGCCAGGCACAGCGTGCCCGCCGTATCGACCATGTCGTCGATGAGCACGCAGGTCTTGCCCGCTACCTCACCGATGATGTTCATTACCTTCGACTCGTTAGGCCGCGGCCGACGCTTGTCGATGATCGCGAGCTCCACGTCATCAAGACGCTTGGCGAGTGCTCGCGCACGAACCACGCCACCCACATCCGGCGATACGACGATCATGTTCGCGTAACCCTGACGCCAGGCATCGCCGAGCAGCACCGGCGAGGCGTAGACGTTGTCCACCGGGATATCAAAGAAACCCTGGATTTGCTCGGCGTGCAGATCGACGGTGAGCACCCGATTGATACCGGCACCGGCCATCATGTTGGCGACGAGCTTGGCGGAGATGGCCGAGCGGGTGGCGCGCGGCCGGCGATCTTGCCGGGAATAACCCATGTAAGGGACCACGGCCGTGACGCTGCGCGCGGAGGCGCGACGACAGGCATCGGCCATGATCAACAATTCCATCAAGTGATCATTGACCGGCGGACAGGTCGGTTGAACCAGAACATCGTCGCGACCGCGCACATTCTCCATCAGTTCGACGTTGACCTCGCCATCGCTGAAGCGACCGACGACGCTGCGGCCGAGCGGCACCATCAGGTGACGCGCGATCTCCTGGGCCAACGCAGGGTTTGCGTTGCCGGTGAACAGGGCCATTGTCTCGCCGTCCAAGCGGGCCTCTCCCGAAAAAGCCGCGGTGTCACCGAAGTGGCTGGGGTGGAAGGATTCGAACCTCCGAATGGCGGGATCAAAACCCGCTGCCTTACCACTTGGCGACACCCCAGCAGTCGATGCGGTGTCTCGATCAAATCACTCGGCGAGCAGCGCCTGCAAGGGCGAGTGGCTCAAGCCTCTCGCCACCCAGACACGCCACACATCCGGCACTCGTCCGGCCACCCGCTCTGCCGCCGCCGCCGACTCGAAGCTGGCGAAGAGGCAAGACCCGGTACCGGTGAGCCGGGAAGGCGCGAACCGCCCCAACCAATCGAGAGCTTCGGCGACTTGCGGATAGCGCTTGCGAACCACGGGTTCGCAGTCGTTGCGACCGCCTAACGCCAAAAGAGCCGATATTGTGAGGATGGGAGAATTTCGTGTCAATTCAGGCGCCTGGAAGACCTCGCGCGTGGGCACGGAAACCCCGGGATGCAGCACCAGAAACCAGCGCTCGGGCAGGGTCAACGCCGTCAAACGCACCCCCACCCCCTCGCCAAGAGCCGAGTCCCCCTGCACGAACACCGGCACATCAGCCCCTAAAGTCAGGCCCAGATCCGCCAGTTGCGACACCGAAAGATGGCAGCCCCATAGGCGATTCAGCACCCGCAAGGTCGTGGCGGCATCAGAACTGCCACCGCCCAAGCCCCCGCCAAGCGGAATGCGCTTGCGCAGCCGGATGCGAACTCCGAGGGCCGAGTCACCAGCCTTATCGCGCAGCAAAGTCGCGGCCCGAACGCAGAGATCATCGGCCGAAGGGATCGACGCCAGCGCACCCGGCGCTGCGGCCGCATCATCCACGCGGGCGATCACGCCCGAGCGGTCGGTCTCGAAGGCCAGCTCATCAACCAAATCAATGATCTGAAACAGCGTCTGCAGATCGTGATAGCCGTCGGCTCGTTGCCCCGTCACATGCAGGAACAGATTCAGTTTGGCCGGCGCCGGCCACCATCGCAGGGCGCTCGTACCTTCCATCAGCGGTTCCCCTCCCAACGTGCGATACGTAGCCGCAAGCGGACCGGATCGCGTCGAATCTCAATGGTCTCCGGCAGCTCGACCCGGCTACCCGCCACCATCGCATAACGCGGGTAGTCGATGCGCCAGCCGCCCTGCTGCAGCGAATCTAAGCGACCGGCCGACTCGAGCCAGAACTCCTGAAACGCCAAACTCGGATCCGGCACGCCGAGCAGCCAGTAGCGCAGCGACTCGATCGGCAAGGCAAAACCCAACTGCGCCTCGAGTGCCTCACGCGCGGCCGCGGTCGCCAACGGTGCTTGGAGAGGAGAGAAGTCCACGCGCACCGCCCCAGCGCCGAGGGGCCCCTGCAATTCGAGGGTGCTGCGCTCCTCCGCCTGTGCCCAGCGCAAGGCCGCCGTAAACCCGTCGTCACCCGCCTGCACGGCCACCCTGCCCTCGATGGCGTAACGTTGCCAGCCCTGCAGACTCGCACGGCGCTCCGGCCAGTTGGCTGGCAGCTCGGTGACGGGCAGACCGCTCGGCGTGAGCGTGCGACAGGCTGACAGCAGGCCACGCAGCACGAGCGCGACCGCCCAATGACCCGACTCCCGCACCCTGCTCAACACCGGTAGGGCTCCGCCGATCAGCGGCGTCGATCCGCGAAACGCTCGATGGTCTCGCGCAGCGGCTTCGAGTCGGGCGCGAGCAGCAGAGCCCGGGCCCACACCGCGCGCGCGCGATCCCGCTCGCCGTTGCGCCAAAGGACCTCGCCCCAATGAGCTGCAATCTCCGGCTCGCGCGACAAACGCCACGCGCGTCCGAGCACCGGCAACGCCGAGTCCCGATCGCCGCGTCGATAGCGCGCCCAGCCGAGACTATCGAGGAAGGCCGCGTTATCCGGTCGCAGCACCAGCGCCTCGCGAATCAGCGCCTCGGCACGCGGCAACTGACGCTTGCGATCCGCCATCGTGTAGCCGAGGGCGTTGCTGATGTTGGGATCGCCCGGACGCATCGCCAGCAATTGCTCGACTACCGCAATGCCCTCACGCGCCCGCCCGGACGAATCGAGCAACACAGCGCGCTGGTAGAGCAACTCAGGATGCGAGGGGAAACGCTGCAGCGCAGCATCGACTGCACCAATGGCCTCGTCGGGGAGTGAGGCACTGGCGAAGGCCCGCGAGCGCGCAAGCTCGACCTCGACCGCGTCCGTTCGCCCCTGACCCAGCAACTCATCGAACAGCTTCATCGCCGCGGCCCGATCGCCCGTCTCGAGCAACAGATGCGCGGCTCGCGCGCGCGCCGCAAGACCGGCGCCCGCCATGACCAGACGCTGATAGCCCTGCAGTGCCACATCCTTGCGTCCTTCACGCTCGGCGATGATGGCGAGGTAATACACGGCCTCGCCGGCACCACGATCCCCAGACAGGCGCGCCGTGAACCTGCGCTCCGCCTCGGCCGCATCGCCGTTGCCGAGCGCAAGCAGCGCCAGGCGTCGATCCGCCTCGGCCTTGAACTTGTCGAGCTGCTGCGCCGAGGTGTCAGGATCTGCCGTGCCGGCTTCGATGGCGAGCAGCTCCTGTCGCGCTTCATCGAGCCGATCGAGGCTGACCAGCGTCTCGATCCGCGCA
>JBJTBK010000130.1:0-2933 GCA_046091245.1 Nevskiaceae bacterium
ATTCTCCGGGATGCCATCGAGATTACAAGCCGCACCCTGCGGCTCGAACAGGCCGATCATCAGCCCGCCCACTTCCTCTCGGAAGTACGCGAAAGTGGCCGGATCTTCCAGCACCGGCAGATCGCGCGGCAGCCCCGGGATCTGGTCCGTGATCAGGTAGTAGTGCTCGGCCGCCTGCAGCGGCAGGTTGATGCCGGCAGTTGCCCCCAGCTGGCGCGACCACATGCCGCCGCAGATCACCACGTACTCGGCACCGATCGTCGCGCCGTCGGCAAGCTGTACACCCGTGATGCGGCCGTTGCGCTGCAGTAGCTGCGTAACCCGGGTGCCCTCGAAGATGCGCGCCCCGCGCATGCGTGCGCCCTTCGCCAGCGACATCACGACGTCGACCGGGTTTGCGCGACCGTCCTCGGGGATGTAGAACGCCGCCAGCACATCGCTGAGATCACCGATCGGAAACATCTCCTGCGCCTCGCGCGGGGATATCTCCACGTTGTTGATGCCATGGTGGCGCATGAACGCCGAGATGCGCCGCATCTCGTGCACACGCTCGAGATTGTTGGCGATCTGCAGGTAACCCACGCGACGAAAACCCGTGGACACACCGGTTTCCTGCTCCAGCGTCGCATACAGCTCGCGCCCCTGCAGGTAGATCTGGCACTCGGCTTCCGATTTCAGCGCGCCCGCCACGATCAGGCCGGCAGCATGCCAGCTGGTACCCGAGGTGAGTTGCCCCTGCTCCAGCAGCACCACGTCCTTCATGCCGAGCCGGGTGAGCTGGTACGCGGTGTTACAGCCGATGGATCCGCCGCCGATGATGACCACCTGGGCGTGTGAGGGAAGGGATTGCGTCATTGGCATGTCCTGCGTTTGTAGGCTCTTTGTCTGCGGCGACCGACCGCAATCATGCAGTCGGCGCGAAGCGGGAGGGGAACTGTGGAAAATCGCCCGATCCGGACAGAAGTTGTCATAATCGGGGACGCCACCGGGCTACTCCCCATTCTGGCCGGAACCCACGTTGAATCTCCATATTTCTTGAAGGCGAACATGCTCACCCGTCCCCATCAATCACGTCCTCGGTTGATCGCGCTGCTCACTCTGCTGGTCGCCGCCTGTGCGTGGGCCACCGCCGCCGAGGCCTCCATGGCCGACCAGGTCGACGAACTGGCGCGAGCGGAGACGGCGCGCCAGCGCATCCCCGGCGTCGCCGTGGCCGTGGTGACCTCCCACGGCATGCCCGTGTTGAAGGGCTACGGCTTCGCCAACCTCGAGCACTCCGTGCCGGTGACCGCGGACACCATCTTCCAGTCCGGCTCAGTGGGCAAGCAGTTCACGGCGGAGGCGATCATGAGCCTGGTCGAGGAGGGCAAGCTCGGCCTCGACGACTCGATCCGCGAGCACTTCCGCGATGCGCCGGCGAGTTGGCAGCCGATCACCGTACGGCATCTCCTGTCACACACTTCCGGCATCCCCGACTACACCACCGACGAATTCGACTACCGCCGCGACTACACCGAGAGCGAGCTAACCAATATGGCGTTCGCTCTCGAGCTCGAGGTCCCTGCAGGCACGCGCTGAAACTACAGCAACACCGCGTACGCGCTGCTCGGTTTCCTCGTGCACAAGGCAGGCGGCCGCTTCTACGGTGATTCGCTCGAGGAGCGTGTGTTCGAACCGCTCGGCATGCAAACCGCCAGGGTGATCTCCGAAGCCGACATTGTGCCGCACCGCGCGGCGGGCTATCGCCTCGTCGATGGCGAGCTGCGCAACCAGAAATGGGTCGCGCCCATGCTCAACACCACCGCCGACGGGTCGCTGTATCTTTCTCTGCTGGACCTCGTGCACTGGGATGCCGGGCTTCGCGCCGGTGCGGTGCTTAAGCCGCAGAGCTGGGCCGAGGTCTACACTCTCATCCGCCTCGCGATCGGCAAGACTTACCCCTACGGCTTCGGCTGGTCCGTCGAGCAGGTCGCCGGCCATACCCGCATCCATCACGGCGGCGCGTGGCAGGGCTTCCAGTCTTATGTCTCGCGCTTTCCCGAGCGCGGGCTCACCGTGATCGCACTCGCGAATCTCGCGGACGCCGACCTCGACCCCATCGTCGACGGCGTCACCCGGCTCGTCGATCCCGCCCTCGCGCCGCCCGACCCCAAGGTCACCGCGCGCCTCGTCAAGCTGCTGCGCGCCGCGGCCGAGGGCCGGCTGCGTCGCGAGGAATTCGCCTACGTTCGCGCCGGTTTCTTCCCAGGCGCCGCCCAGCACTTCCGCGAGCTGATCGCCGGAAGCGGCGAGATGTTGGATGCAAAGCTCCTGCGGCGCGTCGAGCTCGGCGAAGTATAGGAAGGATAAAACCCCTCCCAGACCGAAGCCAGCCATTCCCTCCCTTACCCTCAGGGCGCCCGGTTGGTGACCGACCCGTGAGTTTCCCCTGCCTTCCGACTCCTGGCGGGGTCGCGTAGCGTCCCTCGCAGCGCGAACAGTCCCCTGGTTCCCTTCGCACCGCGCCTGGGCGCAGCTCGGCTCCCTGCCGATCCCCGATCGCAGCCTCCCTGCTCACGATTCGTGCGCCTTCCTTGTGCTCCGTTCACGAACTCTGCGGCGGCCCCGTCGACGGCGGGCCGCGTGCGGCGGTGTCGCTCCCTGCCTTCCCCCGCACATGCGCCAGGATCCGCTCGATCAGCACCGGCTCCTCGATGCTCGCGATGACGTGCAGGGATGCACTAATGCCGCGGGCGCAGGGATGCGCAGGAGCGGCTACCCGCACCGCCTTGCCGCAGCGAGCGCAGCTCTCCACGTCGATGCCAAAGACCCGCTTCAGCCGTTGTGCCCAGCGCATCGCCGCATGCCGCTCGATCGCCGAGCGCTCGGGCTGCGCAGTTCCACTGCCCGCCTTCCGGCCCCTGCCCGAGGGCGTCACCTCCGCACGCCAGCGG
>JBJTBK010000131.1:0-2642 GCA_046091245.1 Nevskiaceae bacterium
CACTCAACGTACCCGTCGATCAACGCATCGCTCAGCTGCGGGTCAATCTCGAGCGTGGTCGTCAGGTGCTGCACGAAATCAAGGATGGCGATCTCGTCATCGTCGATATCGCCGGCTTCGAGGTGCACTTCGTTCGCGACCGCAAGCGGATCTGGCAATCGCGCGCCGTGGTCGGGCAGCCCTTTCGTAAAACCCCGGTATTCAAGGCCAGCATCAACAACGTAGTGATCAATCCCACGTGGACCGTGCCGCCGGGCATTCTCGAGAAGGACATCCTGCCGGCACTGCGCCGCGGTGATCGCAGCATTCTGGCCCGCAAGAACCTGCAGGTACTCGATCGCAACGGTGCGCCCGTCGACGCCGCGGCCATCGATTTCAGCCGTTACACGGCCCGCAACTTTCCTTACCTGCTGCGCCAAGCCGCGGGCTCGACCAATGCGCTCGGGGTGGTGAAGATCAACTTCCCGAACCCGCATCTCGTGTATCTGCACGACACCCCGAGCAAGTCACTGTTCGACGAAAACAACCGCACCTTCAGTTCGGGCTGCATCCGCACCGAGCGGCCGCTGGAGCTCGCCGAGTGGGTGCTTGGCGATCCCGCCCGCTGGAACGCCAGCAGCCTGCGCAGTGCGGTGGAGAGCGGCGAGACGCGCACGCTGCGAGTGGCTAAATCCGTTCCCGTATTGCTGATCTACTGGACGGCGGATCGGGACGACGATGGCGGCATCGTCTTCAAGCCAGACCCCTATGGACGCGATGCGCGGGAACTTGCGGCGCTCGACAGCCCCTTCAAGCTCGGCAAGCGCCCGCGTCTGTAGCCCTCTACTGCAGCTCGCGCTCGTGGAGTTTGAGCGCCGCCTGCCCCGGGGTCTCGAGGTAGAGGTGCGAGCCTTCGAAGCGCACGGTGCGCACGCCCTGCAACGCCTTGAGCAGTGCCGCCTCGAACGCCATGCGACCCTCTTCGCAGGCCATACGGGTCGACATCGGAGCCAAGATCCGCAGCTGCATCGCCGCCGCATCGAGCTCGTAGCCGGCGCTCGAGCGATTGCAGCCGGTATGGCCGCTGACCCGGCCCTCGGCGAAGCTCAGGATCACGGGCTCGCCGTTGTCACCGTGCGGCACCGGCGTTCCCTCCCAATAGACGAGTTCCCAGCGGTGCGCCTGCAGACGCTGACTGGCATCGAGCGTGGCAGGGCTGGAACCCGTGGTCAGGTTCGTGCAGGCGCTGAGCATCAGGCTCGCGGCACAAAGCAGGGCGGCATGGCGCATAAATCCTCGCGGCCGTAGCAGCCCACACGGGCGATGTGACTAGAATAGCGCATGGTCGATTTCCACCTCACCGACATCTCCAAGGTCGTCCAGCTCGTGCTGGCCCCCGCATTCGTGGTGGCCGGTATCGGCACGTTCGTGACCATCCTCACGCAGCGCCTCGCCCGCGTGGTCGACCAATGGGTCAAGCTCGATGAGGCTCACCCGCAGCGCGAAGTCGAATCAGTGGAGCTCGGTCTGTCGCGCGATGTGCTCAGCCGCCGCGCCCAGATGATTCGCCGGGCCATCCTGCGTTGTACCTTTGCCGCGATCATCATCTGCAGCCTGATCGGCCTGCTGTTTCTCGATGCCATGATCAGCGTCGACCTGTCGTATCTCATTGCGCTCGTGTTCGTGCTGGCGATGACCGCTCTCATCGCAGGTCTGACCTACTTCCTGCGGGAAATCCATCTCGCCACGGCGCCGCTGCGCGCCCGCCTACACCGCTGACCCCATCTGCCACCGACCCCGTCCGATGCGTGGCGGCCCGCCTATGCCCGGCGGGGCCCACTCCGTCTCTTTGCTAGGCTAGCGCTGGTATCACGGTTTGTTTGACGGGGGGTTCACCGTGGAAGAGATCACACTTGCGCACGGCGTTTTCAAGTACATACACATTCTGCTGTTCGTGTATTGGCTCGGCGGCGATGCCGGCGTGTTCTACTCGAGCACTTTTGTGACCAACACCAAGTTGTCGCGTGAGTCGCGTCTGACGGCGTTCAAGATTTTCATCAATCTCGACATGCTGCCGCGTTATTGCCTCGCGCTGATGCTCACGGTGGGCGGCATCCTCGCCGAGTTCATCGGCTACGAGCACCCGATGTGGCAGACCATCGCGATCGTCGCGCTCGGACCCATCTGGGTCTGGGTGGTGCACACCATCCACGCGCGCGAGGGCAGCGAATTTGGCAAGACGCTCGCCACCTGGGATCGTCGCTTTCGCGTGTTCATGATCGTCGCGATCATCGCCTCTGTGGCCTATCACTGGACCACCGGACCGCTGCGCCCGTATCCCTGGCTCGCCGTCAAACTGCTGATCTTCGCCTTCCTGATCTTCTGTGGGTTCATGATCCGCCTGAAAATCCCGCCGTTCATCGAAGGCGTCAAGGTCATGGCCGCGAGCGGAGCAACGCCTGAGAGCGATCATAAAATGATCGATGGCATGGGGGCCTGCCGCCCTTACGTGCTGCTCATCTGGGCGGGTGTCGCGATCTCGGCGTTGATCGGCGTACTGAAGCCGGTCTAAGGCAAGAGCACGGTCGAGCCCGTGGTCTTGCGGGACTCGAGATCGCGGTGCGCCTGTGCCGCATCGGCTAGTCGATATCTTTGGCCGACGC
>JBJTBK010000132.1:0-2793 GCA_046091245.1 Nevskiaceae bacterium
ACAAGGTGGTTACCCCAACGACTCGTTGAAGTCTACCGGAAGGCTGCGAGAACATGCCCACTACGGCCCCGTACACTTCAACGAGAGCCATCGGAGAACCTCATGACTCAAACCATCACCCGCGGGTACACCGGCATTGCCGGCTCGCAGATTCACTATCGGGAACTCGGCGAAGGCTCACCGGTGATCCTGCTGCATGCCAGCCCGCTGACAACAGCGATCATGCTTGGACAACTGCAGGCATTATCGTCTGCAGGCTACCGCGCGATCGCGCTCGACACACATGGATATGGGCAGTCTGATCCGCTGTCGGAAATACCCCAGTCGCTGGAGGATTACGCGCGAGCGTTTCTCAAAGGCATCGACGCGCTGGGGATCGGACAGTTTAGCCTGTATGGAACCGCCACGGGCGCGCAACTCGCGCTCGCGATTGCCCGAATGGCACCCGAGCGGGTCACACGCCTCGTACTCGATAACTGCGGGCTATTCACTCAAGAACAGGTGGCGGAGTGGGAGACGCATTACTTCCCGGACCTCAGCCCTCGCGGAGACGGCAGCCACATGATGCGGGTCTGGGACATCGCACGTCGGCAGTTCCTGTCGTTCCCCTGGTTCTCCGACGCACCGGAGCATCAGCTCCATCGCCCGCCGTCACCTCTGTCGATCGTCCAAGCGATGGCGAATCACTTTCTGATGGCCACACCGAGCTACGACACCGCGTACCGACTCGCGTTCCATGCGGAGAATGCAGGCAGCTTCGAAGGTCTCACCGTACCCACCGTATTCATCGACTGGGAGGGATCCATCGTGCGGAAAGAGGCGCGCGCCTTGATCGACGAGGGTTTGCCGGCGTGTGTCCCCGTAGTAACCGCCGGCGCGGGGATGGAGGCGAGATTTGCTGCAGTCGTAGCGGGTTTCGCCTGATGCCGTACGCTCAGTAACCGCGCCCAGGGTCAATCACCGAGAGCATGCGTTCGCCCGCAACATAGCGGCGAAGATTTTCCCTGAGCACGCGCACGCTCGACTCCACACCGAGGTCCGAGTCGCCGGAGATGTGCGGCGTCAGTACGAGGTTCGGCTGCGCCCACAGCGGGTCATCCTTCGGCAGCGGCTCGGGATCGACGACATCGAGCGCCGCCGCTGCGATCGTGCGGTTTTTGAGGGCCGCGGTCAGATCAGCCGTGACGACGGTTTGCCCCCGCCCAACATTGATGAAGAACGCCGTGCGTTTCATCCGCGCAAACATGCCGGCATCGAAGATCTGGCGGGTTTCGGCGGTCAGCGGCAAGGCATTGACGACGACATCGGCCTGCCCGATCAAGGCGGCGAGCTCGCTGGAAGTGCCGACGTAGTCGACGTAGTCGGGCTTGGCCTGCGGTGTGGCGCGCGTCGCGATGACTCGCATGCCGAGGGCATTCGCCCGCTTGGCCACTTCGCTGCCGATACCGCCGAGACCTACGACCAGCATGGTCTTGCCCGTTATCACCGACATCGGCGCGCGACTCGAGTCGTCTGCCCATAGCCGTTGTTCGCGCAACGGAATCCACGCGTACAAGCCTCTCGAGAGCGCAAACGTAAATGCGATCACATGTTCGGCAATCACCGGCGCCGAAATCGCGCGCAGATTGGTGACCATGATCTGCCGCTGACGCAAGAAATCGGCACGCGCCGCGCAGGCCTCGACACCGGCGTACACGGATTGCAACCAACGCAAATCTTTGCCGGCTGCGAGCAGTCGCTCGTCGCAGATGAAGGCAGACCGCCCGATGACCGCGTCGGCCCCGGCGGCGATGGCGGCCGCCGCGACGGGTGTAGTCGCGCCGACAAACTGGACACCGGGAGCGTGACTGCGCAGTGCCTCAAGCAACCCCGGCACACCGGTATCGACGATGATCTTCTGCGGGGTGCGCCAACGGGACTGCGCCGATATGGGCGACGGTGCTTCGCGCAGACCGAACTCGGCACTCAGACGCTCGCCTTCACGGCTTGGCTGTTGGGCGAGGGCGTCGGGCGATGCACCGAAGGCCATGAGCACGGGCAGTAACAACCCAGGCAACAGGGTCCGAGCGGGATAGCTCAGCAACGTCATATCCAACCTCGCTAGATCAAAAGCGATAACGCAGTTTCAGGAATACCTGATCCGCAGTGATCCGATCGAGCGCACCGCTCCACAGCTGCCCTGCGCCGCGGCGCGGTCCGCCCTCTTCAAAAAAATCACCGCCACGACCGTAAACGAAATATAAATCAGAAAGCGGCGCGAGTTCATAACGGTAACGCAATTGCAGGCCGAACTGCGCGAGGCTGAAGTCTTCGGGCGGATCATTCAGGCGCTGCGGCCCCGGTCCGCCCGCGACCGAGTACGCGACGCGACCGAGTGCATCGAGACCTACCCATTGAAACTTCAGGCGCAATTCATGGCGCGGCGCCGGAAACCAATTACCTTCGAACGCTGCGGAATACTCGCGCCGTCGGAACGTACCCACCTCGCTGCCGCCCGTCCAGATTAGCAACCCTTGGCTGTGATCGACCTCGAGTCGCAACGCGAGAGTCAACGCGTCAGTCGGTACCCATTTCGGCCCCAAGGTCAGCTCCCACGCTGAGCCACCCAAAGATTCCTGGCGAACGTTACCTTCCACATCCAGGCGCAAAGGACCCGACTCGGCCTGCTTCCAGTGAAAATAGGCACCGCCGCCCGCGCCCAGACGCAAATCTCCATTGCCGCGCGTGATGCGATCGTCGAGACCCGGAGATTCTCGCCATGCCCCAAAGGTGAGGAAATCGCCATTACGCAGG
>JBJTBK010000133.1:0-2187 GCA_046091245.1 Nevskiaceae bacterium
TTCTTTGGTCATGGCACCGACAACGCCTGGGACGATGCGGCCGCGATACTCGCCTACGTGTTGCACCGCCATGGGCCGCTCGATGAGCGCAGTGCGACTCGCGTGCTCAAGCCGCGCGAGGCCGCCGCTTACGCGGCGCTCTTGGAGCTGCGCATTTCGACCCGCCAGCCGGCGGTGTACCTGACGGGGGTCACGTGGTTCGCGGGTCTTCCGCTGCGCACCGATGCACGCGCCTTGATTCCCCGTTCACCCATCGCCGAGTTGATCGAGCAGCAGTTCCGACCGTGGGTCGAGCCGGCTCGCGTCAAGCGCATCCTCGATCTTGGCACCGGCGGTGGCTGCATCGCGCTCGCCTGCGCGCATTACTTCCCGGGGGCGCGGGTCGATGGCACCGACATCTCGCCTGAGGCGCTTGAGTTAGCACGCGAAAATCGCAAGGCGCTCGGTCTGTCTCGAAGGGTACGACTGCTCGAATCCGACCATTTCTCGGCCCTGAAAGGCCGTCGGTACGATATCATAGTGACCAATCCGCCCTACGTCGGGGAGCGCGAGATGCGTACGCTGCCCCCGGAGTATCGGCACGAGCCGCGTCTCGCCCTCGCATCGGGCAAGCAGGGTCTCGATTCGGTGCGCGTCATCCTGGAGCAGGCAGCGCGGCACCTCACCCCGGGCGGCATCCTCGTCGTCGAGGTGGGCAACACCGAGACGCTGTTGCGCCGGCGCTGGCCGCGGGTGCCGATCACCTGGCTCGAGTTCGAGCGCGGGGGCGGCGGAGTGTTTGTGTTGACCTGCGAGCAGCTGCAACGTCATGTCCGGTAACACCATAGGCCGACTCTTTCAGGTCACGACCTTCGGCGAGAGCCACGGGCCGGCCTTGGGTTGCATCATCGATGGGTGTCCGCCGGGGCTTGAACTCTCGGAGGCCGACTTCCAGCGCGACATCGACCTGCGCCGCACCGGCACCTCGCAGTTTGTCAGCCAGCGCAAAGAAGCTGACGCTGTGCGCATTCTCTCCGGCGTTTTCGAGGGGCGTACCACGGGTACGGCGATAGGCCTGCTCGTCGAGAACACCGATGCGCGCTCGCGCGATTACGACAAGATCAAAGATCGGTTTCGTCCCGGGCACGCGGACTACACCTACGATCATAAATACGGCTTTCGCGACTACCGCGGCGGTGGCCGCTCCTCGGCACGCGAGACCGTGATGCGCGTGGCAGCCGGTGCGATCGCCCGCAAATATCTCGCGAGTCGACTCGACATCGAGATCCACGGCTACTTGAGTCAGATCGGTTCGCTCACCATCGACCCGGTCGCGCCGCATACCGCCTACGACACCCCGTTCTTTTGCCCTGACCCCGCGCGAGTCGCCGAGCTCGAAGCGCTGATCTGGCAACTTCGCAGCGACGGCGATTCGATCGGTGCGCGCGTGACCGTCGTGGCGCGCGGCGTGCCGCCGGGTCTCGGTGAGCCGGTGTTCGATCGGCTCGATGCCGATCTGGCCTACGCGATGATGGGCATCAACGCGGTAAAGGCCGTGGAGATCGGTGCGGGCACGCGCTCGGTGGCGCAGCGTGGCAGCGAGCATCGCGACGAACTCACCCCGCAGGGCTTTCGCTCCAACAACGCGGGCGGCGTGCTGGGCGGCATTTCGAGCGGGCAAGACATCATCGTGCATGTCTCGCTCAAGCCCACCTCAAGCATTCAAGTGCCCGGGCAGACCATCAACAGTCGGGGCGAGCCTGTGGAGGTCATCACCACAGGGCGACACGACCCCTGCGTGGGGCTGCGCGCCACGCCGATTGCGGAGGCCATGCTTGCGATCGTGCTGATGGATAATTGGCTGCGCCATCGGGCGCAGAACGGCGATGTGCGCTGCGCCACGCCCGACATCAGCAAATCAAAGATATCGACAGACGGAGAGCAGGGATGAGCGATCGACAGTGGAATGTGGCAGTACTCGGCGCCACGGGGCTCGTGGGCGACACCATAATTAAGGTGCTCGAGGAGCGCAAATTCCCGGTCAAGCAGCTCTTTCCGCTCGCGAGCAATCGCTCGCTCGGCAAGGACATCGAGTTCAACGGCAAAAAAATCCCCGTCATCGACGTCGAGACCTTCGACTTCTCGCAGGCCGACATCGGCCTCTTTTCGGCAGGCGGCGAGGTGTCGCGCCTCTACGCGCCGAAGGCC
>JBJTBK010000134.1:0-8363 GCA_046091245.1 Nevskiaceae bacterium
TCTCATCGGTGATCGCCAGCGAATGGGGTCTGCCGACTGGTCTTGCGTTGCTCGCGTGGTACGTCTTTGCGCCGCAGTGCCTCGCGACGCTTGCCGTGGTGCGCCGTGAAACGAATGGCTGGCGCTATCCGGTGCTGATGCTCGTATATCTGTTCGCACTTGCTTATCTTGCAGCCTTCGTCACCTATCGGGTGACGTTGGCAATGACGGGGTGATCGGCATGCAAGAGTGGCTGGTGGCAGCGTGCGTGACGGCCGCGGCGGTGTATGCGGCGTGGTCCCTTGCGGGTACGGGTCTGCAACTTCGACTGGTCGAATTCGGCTTGCGCTGGCTGCCGCTGTTGCGCCGGCCCTTGCTGGCGCTGCGTGCTCGGCTACACGCGGCCACCGGTTGTAAGGCGTGCAGCACTCACAAATCTGCTGCGCCGTCCGTCGTCGGGCTGATCGCACTCGGTGTGTTTGGTTTGTGGAGCGCGCCTCCCGCCACTGCCGCGACAGTGCGCGTTACTGATGACACGGGTGCCGTGCTGACCCTGCCCGGACCGCCGATGCGCAGCGTGAGCCTTGCGCCTGGCGCGACGGAAATGCTGTTCAGCGCCGGCGCGGGTCAAAAAATCGTCGCCACCGTCACCCAAGCGGATGTACCGGAGGCTGCCAAGCGCATCGAGCGCATCGGTGATGCGAACGCCATCATCTATCCGCGCCTGCAGGGGTTGAAGCCCGATGTCATCGTGGCGTGGAAAGACCTGACCAACGAGCTCGTGATCGACAGCCTGAAGAAGCTCAAGTTGCCGATCTACTATGTCAGCGTGAGCACGATGGCCGACGTCCCCCGTTCCGTCGAGCGGCTCGCTCTGCTCGCCGGCACCTCCGCGACGGCGGCTGCCGCAGTGCGTGAGCTTGACGCGCGGGTGGCGAAACTGCCCAACGCACCGAGCAAGCCGTCGACACTCGGCGTGTTTTACATGATGCTCGATTCGCCGCTCTATACCGTGGGTAGCCGACACTTGATGTCCGATGCTATTGCGCGTTGCGGCGGACGCAACATCTACGCCGACATTGATTTCCCTGCGCCCATCGTCGAATTCAAAGATATCAAGAAACGCAATCCGGACGTTATTCTGATGGAAGCGCAGCCGATCACCGCGCGCGACTGGCGGGAGCGTTGGATACAGTTTTCCGAGGTCAAGGCGGTTGCCAATCGACAGTTGCTGCCCTTCATCGAACCGCGCTTGAACCGCATGGGTCCCTCGGCCATCGACGCCGTCGAGAGTCTGTGCAAACTACTGCGTAACGTGCCGCGATGACCCAGTTGTCGCGCGGCCTCGGCCTCTGGGCCGGCATCGCCATCAACGTGGCGAACGTCATCGGCACGGGTGTGTTCCTCAAGACCCGGGTCATGACCTGCAACGTCGACGACCCGATGATCGTGATGATCGTCTGGCTGGCGGCAGGCCTGCTCGTGCTCGCGGGGGCTTTTTGCTACGCAGAACTCGCCTCGATGATGCCGGCAGCGGGTGGGGATTACGTGTTCCTGCAGCGGGCGTATGGCCGTGCCACGGGGTTTCTCTACGGCTGGACGGTGTTCGCCATCATGAAGACCGGCTCCCAGGCCGCGCTCGCCGTAGGGTTCGCGATATTTTTGAATACTGCCCTCGGGGGCGCACTGGATGGCATCTGGCTCACCGTGCCCTTGGGTGAAGGAATCGGCGTGCGTGGCCTGACCGTGGTGGCCTTGCTCGCCCTGTGGCTCGTGACCTTGCTCAACTGCGCTTCTGTGGCCGCCACCGGCGGCGCGGCGACAGTGCTGACCGTGCTTAAAGTGCTCACCGTCATCGGCATCGGCGTCGGTGCGTTCGTACTCGGCACGGGCGATTTGTCGCACTTTGCGCAGTCGGCGAGCGGTGCGAGCTGCGAGGGCGTGCAGTCAAGTGCGATGGGCGGCCTTGCTGGCATCGGCGCGGCGATGCTCGGTGCATTGTGGGCCTACGATGGTTGGAACAACGTAGCGCCGCTCTGCGGCGAAGTGAAAGATCCGCAGCGCAATCTGCCGCGTATGTTCATCTGGGGCACGTTGCTCGTCATCGTGCTCTACGTTGGCGTCAACGCCGCCTACTTCTACGTGCTGAGCCCGCAGCAGATCGGCAGCGTCTCGGCGACTTCGTCGGTCGCGACCGAAGTGCTCGCCACCTTCGCAGGCCCGCTCGCCGTAAGCCTCATGGCTGCGGGACTCATGATGTCCTCGCTCGGCTCTCTGCACGCGTCGGTACTCGCTAATTCCCGCGTGCCGTATGCGATGGCGCAGGATGGCATGTTTTTCAAATCGCTCGCCAAGGTGTCGGAGCGCTCTCGCGTGCCAGTGAACGCCGTGCTCGCGCAGTGTGCTTGGGCGAGTGTGCTCGCGATCAGCGGTACCTATGACACGCTCACCGATTCAGTGGTGTTCGCATCGTGGCTGTTTTACGCCTTGAGCGCCGGCGCGGTGATCGTGTTCCGTCGTCGCGAGCCTGATTTGCATCGGCCGTTCCGCACCTGGGGCTACCCGTACACGCCCGTGATCTTCGTGATCGTCTCGGTGGCGTTGCTGCTGAGTGCGCTGATCGCCACGCCGCAGCAAGCGTTGCTGGGTCTTGGCGTAATACTGCTCGGCGTGCCGTTCTACCTGTACTGGTCGCGCCTCAAAGACTGACTTCGACCGCAACGAAGCCCTCGTCGGAGTGCACTGTGAACTCTTCGCCCGCCGGCATCGTCACGCAATCACCCGCGCCCAGGGTGTGTTGGCCGAGTGTGGCGTGCTGCAGGGACAACGACCCCTCACGTAGATAGAGCAAACGGAATTCGCCTTTGTGCCGTGCCTGTGCTCGGTACCCCGCTGAAGCGCGCACGGCGTGCACCCGTGCGAGACCCGACGTTGCTGCGGTGATGCCCAAGTCGCAGGCCTCGGCGCCGATCGTCGAGTCGGCGGGACGCCACCGCGCAGCACTGTCTGCCTCGACATGGCGCACGAAGTGCTGTCCGCCGTACTGACGGCCGAGTCGCGCAGCGCCATTGGGCAGTACGAGATTGGCATCGACACAGGTTTCGTGCACAGCGGGGCAGCCGATTTCGAGCACCTCGAGCCCTGCTGAGGCTTCGAGTACGCGATGCCGGATGGTGGGTGGCTGCAGCACGCAGTCGCCGGCATTGAGGATGAACGGCTCGCCCTGATCTTCGTACACGAGCCGTACCCAACCGGCGAGGCAGTAGATCATTTGGAAGCGCACGTGGTGGTAGTGCACGTAATCGGGAACGACGCCGCCTTCGACGATGGCAATGTGCGAGGCGACGAACCGTCCGTCATAGCGATCAGGCAGTAGATCCCGATAGCGCATCCCCGCGCGACCGACCGTCCACGCGGGCCCTTCGTAGCGTGCGCTCGCCGTGGCCGCAGGCAAGCGGCTGATGACGAACGACTGGTGGCCCTCGGGCACTTCGATGCTGATCGAGGAGTGCAGTAATCGGACTTGCCAGCCCTCCGGTCCGTGCAATACCTCGGCAGTGCCCGCGGGTAACGCCGAGCGGTCACAAAGTAATTGCAGAATGGGTGGCGCGCCGGACACCGGTTCCTGCGTGCTGAGCCGCAGCGCGAGACCGAAGCCGCGTAAGTCGGCGACGGCCGGCTCTTCAGCCGGGAAGATGCGCTCGAGTTGCAGACCCACCGTCTCGGTGAGGAAGGCGAGCAAGGCGGGCAGATCACGGCAGGGGAGCAGGATCCGAGCGGAAGCGATGTGCGGGGCCAGAGTCATGCGTCGATCATGTCACGCGACCGATCCCTGCTCCACCATCGGGTTAGACTGGGGCCATGGAGGGGAAGAGGCTCGATGAACGGTCGGCTGATCTGTTGGCGCGCGAGGCGGGTCTCGAGCGTCAGCTGACCGCCGATCAATTGACCATGATCGCGCTTGGCGGGGCGATCGGCACGGGCCTGTTTCTTGGTAGCGCTCTCGCGATCCGCACGGCGGGTCCCGGCATCATCCTGTCGTATATGTTCGGCGCGTTGCTCGCATGGCTGCTGACACGAGCGCTCGCCGAGATGGCGGTCGCGCATCCGACCGCGGGTTCATTTGGTGCTTACGCCGAGTTGTATGTATCGCCTTGGGCGGGCTTTGCGAGTCGATGGAGTTATTGGTTCGCGCAAGCGGTGGTGATCGGCGGCGATGCCGTGGCTCTCTCGATCTACTGCGGTTGGTGGTTTCCGAACGTCGATCCTTGGGTGTGGATCACGGCGGCGGGCGCGACCTTGTTCGCTTTGAATGCGCGGAACGTTTATCAGTTCGGCCAGGTTGAATACCTGTTGTCGATGATCAAGATCGTGGCGATTGGTTGTTTCGTCGTCTTCGGCGGCTTGCTGCTGACCGGGATCATCCCGGGAACGCCGACAATCGGCTTTTCCAACCTCACCGAGCACGGCGGCTTTTTGCCCATGGGACTCGCAGGGGCTTGGCTCGCGGTGTCGTTCGTGATGTTCGGTTTCGTCGGGACTGAAGTGGTGGCCGTGACCGCAGGCGAAGCACAGGATCCGTCCGAGGCCATCCCGCGGGCGCTGCGCAACGTGATTGTGCGGCTCGCACTCTTTTACGTGGCTGCCGTGTTTGTCCTCGTGGCGCTTGTACCGTGGAATAGCGAACCGGCCGGTGCAGACATTACCGGCAGCCCCTTCGTGCAAGTGTTCGAGCGGGTAGGCGTGCCGGCCGCGCCGCACCTCATCAATCTCGTCGTCGTGATTGCGGCGCTCTCGAGCATGAACTGCAATCTGTATACCGCCACGCGCACTTTGTTTTCGCTTTCGCGCGGTGGCTATGCGCCGGCATTCCTCGGCCGCGTCTCGAAAACGGGCATCCCGTTACCGGCTTTGCTGGCGACAGGCTCGGGTTTGGTGGTGGCAGTGATTCTGGCGACCGTGTTGCCGCAAGGCGCGTACTTTTATCTTTTCGGGGTCGCGTTGTTCGCTGCGCTTTTTGTTTGGCTCGTCTGCTTCGTGAGTCATCTGCGTTTCCGCCAAGTCTGGGCACGGCGTCAGGACGCTGTGGCACCGCTGCGGCTACGCGGCGGCTGGGGACTGTCGCTCTTCGGCGCAGTGGCAATTATTGCTGTAATGATTACGACGTGGTGGGTGCCCGCGATGCGCGTCACGCTGCTGGTCGGGTTGCCCTGGTTGGCCGGTGTATCGCTGCTCTACTTCGTATTCTTCAGGAAAAAGACGCCATGAGCCTGACATCCCTACGATTGATCTGCCTTGGCTTCATCGTGGTCCTCGTTACCGCCAACGTGGGCTGGGCCGCTGAGGTTGGCAAGATTGCTTTCGAGCGAGTGCATCTCGTGGATGGTCGCGGCGGCCCCGTGCAAGCTGAGATGACGGTGATCGTCGACGGTGGTCGGTTCACTGTGGTCAAACCCGCGGCACTCGTGACGGCAGCGGAGTTGGCCGGTGCACGCCGCATCGACGCTCGCGGCCGTTACCTGATGCCCGGCCTCGTCGACATGCACGTGCATCTCGATGGCGGCGTGGTGGTGACCGCTGAGGGTCTACGGCAGGCCGGCAATGATCACGCCCGCGGTGCAGCAGCGTTGGCGAGCTATCTCTATGCCGGCGTAACCTCGATCTACGATGCCGGAAACGTGCCCGACTATATCTTTGGCCTGCGGGATGACGAACGCGCTGGGCGCATCGCGGCACCGCGAATCTTTGCCACCGGCGGCATCGTCACTTATCCAGGTAGTCACGGCTCCGGTCCGGGCTCGGTCGACATCGACGCCTGGCCTGCGGGGCGCGAGCGTCTCGAGGCCTTGCTGGCGCGCCGTCCCGATGTGGTGAAGCTGACACTCGAGGAGCGCGGTTGGGGTGCGCGGCCGATGATTCCGGCACTATCCGACGATCTGCTGCGCTCGCTGATCCGGCGCATCAACGAGGCGGGCTTTCGTACCACGGTGCACGTGTCGAGTGAGCTCCGTGCAACGCAAGCGATTTTCGCGGCCGCGGACACCTTGGCGCACCCGGTGATCCAAGGGCTGGCAAGCGAGCAGTACTTTCGGTTGCTGGCCGCCAAGGGCACACCGGTGGTGACCACCCTGACCATCGGCGAGAACTACTCGCGCCTCGTGGAGCATCCCGAGTATCTCGATGAGCCGCTCTACCGCAAGTCGCTGAGCGCAGAGCAGATCCGCACGCTGCGCGGTAGCACTCGGGAAGAGTGGCGTGAGTCGCTGTGGACCCATTGGATGAAGCTGATGACGCCGGTGGCGATGAAAAACCTGCGTAAGCTGCACGAAGCCGGCGGGGTGCTGGTGCTCGGTACCGATCAGACACTCGGCCCCGCAGTGCACCGCGAGCTTGAGCTACTGCAACAGGCGGGCATTCCACCGCTCGCACTGACGCGGATTGCGACACTGAACGGCGCCATCTTTCTCGGCCGCGCAGGGCAGGGTGGCTCCATCGAAGTGGGCAAAGAGGCCGACGCGGTGCTGCTCGGCAAAGATCCGACGAAAGACATCCGTAACGCCCGCGAGATCGAACAGGTGATGAAGGCCGGTAAGCTCATCGACCGTGAGGCCTTGCCGCTCGCGGGACGTTGACGGCTCGCCACGCTTGAAGGGTCGTGCGGCGAGCGCTGGCGTGTCAGTCGCGGAAATTCTCGAACGATAACGGCCGATCGAATTTCTCGCGGCGCAGCAAGGCGATGGTCTCCTGCAGATCGTCGCGCTGTTTGCCGGTGATGCGCACTTTGTCACCGTGGATTCCGGCCTGCACTTTGAGGCGTGATTCTTTCACCATTTTGACGATCTTCTTGCCGCAGTCCTGATCAATACCGTGCCGCAGCAGCACATCCTGCCGGGCCTCGGCGAGGTTGGTTTGCGCATCTTTAACTTCGAGGCAAGCGACGTCGATACCGCGCTTGACGACCTTGAGCTTGAGAATCTCCAGCATTTGCTTGAGCTGGAAGTCGACTTCGGCTTTCAGGTGCACGATGACCTCTTTGGGTTTCAGCTCGAAAGCGCAGCCCGTATCTTTGAAATCGAAGCGCTGCGATAACTCGCGGTTGGCCTGATCCACCGCGTTCGTCAACTCGTGCATGTTGATTTCGGAGACCACATCAAACGAGGGCATGGCGTCAGCTCCGCGGTGCAGGCTCGGCGAGCAGGGTGTCGATCGTTGCAGTGAAATCCGCTACCAGCTTCTGGTAGTGTTTGCCGGTGGCGGGCCCAGAGAACCCAGTGTGGATCTTGCGCACCACGCCGGCCCGATCGATGAACAGCGTCGTTGGGAAGGCGAACACGCCGTTCAGCTGGGGCAGTCGCGAGGCGGCATCGTCTTTATCGGAGGTGCCGGCGATCAGCGTGGTGTAGTCGATGTTGTAGCGATCGCGAAAGCGGTAGACGGCTTCGGCAGCCTGCGGGAAATCGCCGAATTGCTCGAACATCAGCGAGATGATCTCGAGGCCCGCGGCGCGCTTTTGCCGATGCAACTCAGCGAGAAATGCCGCTTCGTCGTGGCAGTTTGGGCACCAGCTGCCGGCGAGTGTGACGATGACGACTTTGCCGCGGAAAAACGGATCGGACAGGGAGATGTTGGCGCCACTGACGTCCGGGAAACGGAAGTCGAGTCGCTGACTGCCGGCTTTCAACTGTGTAGCGTTTTCCGCCTCACCGATCGAGGCGTTCTCGTCGCGTCGTGCGTTCCAGTCTTCGACCCAGGCTAGCCCTGACCAGAACTTGCCTTGCAATTGCCCGTTGGCATCGAGCGTGCCGCGATACAGAAACACGTGACCACCGTCGAACTTGGAGAGTCTGAGTTCACCGTCGCGCCACTCCCCCGCGAGGAAGCGATGATCCCCGGTGGTCGTCAGGAAGGTGCCGGTGACGAGATCGCCGGTCTGCGTGAATTCACCCACGCCCGGCGATGGTTTGCCATTGCCATCGAAGGTGACAGCCCAGCGGCCGGTGACGTTGACTGGCGTTGTCGCGGTTGCGGCGGCCTCGCGACTGAAGCGCCAGGTTTCGCCGAATTTCGCCGTGAAGGGGATTTGCTGGTGCGCACCCTTGGCCTTGATCATGGTGAGCGTGCCACGCAGTTGATCGCCATCGAGTGTCGCGACGATGCGATTCTCAAACCCCGGCATGCGTAGTGTGAGTTCGGTCTCTTGCCACTTCACTTCCGTGATAGCCACCCGATCCGGTCCGTTGATCAGCGTGATGACGGGCGCATCGTTGGCCGTGCTCTGGGGGAAGGTGAAAGGCAATTCGCCTCCAGGTACCTGCAATACGGCGCGCCAAGTGCCCTCCTGCAATGCAGGGGGGGTCGGGTCAGTTCGGGTGCAGGAACTCATG
>JBJTBK010000135.1:0-24483 GCA_046091245.1 Nevskiaceae bacterium
AAGCTGAGAAACGAGCTTTTGAACGGCGAGCTCTTTTACACCCTACGCGAAGCGCAGGTGCTGATCGAACAATGGAGATGTCACTACAACCGAGTTCGGCCGCACAGCGCTCTCGGCTATCGACCCCCGGCGCCCGAGGCCTGGGGGCTCGCCCCCAGCCCTCGGATCATCTCTATAACCGGCAAAAAGGCTGCCTAAACTAACTTCAACACTGGACCAATCAAAGCGGGCTGGACAGTGTCGAGCAGGGTATTGCGTTGATGAGCGCCGAGCCGCGCATGGGCGACCCGTCTCAGATCCGGGTAAACCAGCCGGAACAGCTCGGCAAGGGCATCGCTCTCACCCTGACGAACCCGATCCAGCAACTGCGTCACTTCGCCCATGGGTCGAGCATACACGCGCCATGACGCCTGTCATGCGACCGCCGTGATGGACATACCCCTCAACCCCTTTTTTGAGTCAAAACAGTAAACTATGGGGCATCCCCTTTTGTTTCGGCTTTTTCGCCCAGAAATGCGCTTGGACAGCGAATCATGACGACGATGGACCACAGTGAGTTGAAGGTGTTTGACATCGTCGTCGTGGGCGGGGGTATCAATGGCGCCGGGATCGCGCGAGACGCGACGGGTCGAGGACTCAAGGTACTGCTTTGTGAGCAGCATGATCTCGCCGCGCATACCTCCTCCTCGAGCACCAAACTGATCCATGGGGGACTACGGTACCTCGAGTTCATGGAATTCAATCTCGTTCGCAAGGCCTTGGCCGAGCGCGAAGTACTGTTAGCCGCGGCGCCACACATCATGTACCCGATGCGTTTCGTGATGCCGCACGAATCATCGCTGCGACCCGCATGGATGATCCGCATCGGGTTGTTCCTGTACGACCATCTGGCCCGGCGCCGTAGCCTACCGACCTCATCACAAATTGATCTGCGCAAGCACGCCGCAGGTGGTGCACTCCAGGAGCGGTTTCACAAAGCGTTCGAGTACTCCGACGGTTGGGTGGACGACGCTCGACTCGTGGTACTCAACGCGCTCGGTGCCCAAGAACGCGGTGCTGACATTCGGCCGCGAACCCGATGTCGCTCGATATCGTCCGATAGACACACAGGTTGGCTGGTGACGTTAGAATCTGCTGACGGCGAGGTCAGCTCTGTCCGCGCTCGTGCGGTGGTCAATGCGGCGGGGCCATGGGGTGCGCTGTTCAACTCGAGCAGCGCGCCGAGCGCGACGGGTCACGGCCTGAGGCTCGTCAAGGGCAGCCATATCGTGGTCCCCAAGTTGTTCGACCATCCTTACGCCTATATTTTCCAGGCTGCGGATCGACGGGTAATCTTTGCGATCCCTTACGAGGATAACTTCACGCTGATTGGAACGACCGACGTCGAGCACCATGGCAGCCCGGCCGAAGCGAAGATATCTCCCGAGGAAACGCGCTATCTCTGTGATGAGGTGAATCGCTACTTCAAGAAAGCCATTACGCCCGCTGATGTTGTGCACAGCTACTCCGGGGTTCGACCCTTACTCGAGGACGAATCGACGGATGCGCGCGCGGTATCACGCGACTATGCGCTGGAGCTCACGACGACACCGGCACCGCTGCTCAGCGTCTTCGGCGGCAAGATCACGACCTACCGCGTGCTCGCCGAGGAGGCCGTGAATCGGCTCTGTGCTGTACTCGACGTCCGACACGAGCCGTGGACAGCAGCAGCTCAACTGCCGGGCGGTGAGCTGCAGAGCAGCGACTTTGACACGTTTTTAGGTCAACTCACGGCTCGGTATCCGGGGATGCCCGCACCGCTGCTTCATCGACTGGCGCGGGCCTACGGCAGTCGAGCGACGCGGATCCTTGGGGATGCGCTGACGACAGCTGATCTTGGTGAGGAAGTGTGCACCGGGCTTTTCGCGAGAGAGCTGAGCTATCTCGTCAGTGTCGAATGGGCGCGAACTCCTGAAGATATTCTTTGGCGTCGTAGCAAATTAGGACTGCATTTACCTCCCGATGCGGCGGCGCGAGTCGGTCACTGGTTAGAGTTACATAAGGGTGCTGCATGAGCCGCTGGATACTTGCATTGGATCAGGGCACGACCAGTTCGCGCGCGATACTCTTTGATCACGGCGGCAGCATAGTGGCCAGTGCTCAGCAAGAGTTCACACAGCACTTCCCTCAGCCGGGTTGGGTCGAGCACGATGCCGAGGAAATCTGGACTAGCCAGCGCGGGTCAATTGAGGCGGTGATTGCCCAGGTTGGCGCCCGGCCGGGCGACATTGCCGCAGTGGGCATCACCAATCAGCGCGAGACGACGGTACTGTGGGACCGCACGAGCGGCGCGCCCCTTGCTCCCGCGATCGTGTGGCAGGACCGCAGAACAGCCGCTATCTGCCAGACGCTCAAGGAGGCCGGGCATGAAGCGGAAGTCGCTCGACGCACTGGGCTGCTGCTCGACCCCTACTTTTCGGGCACCAAACTCGCCTGGCTACTCGATCACGTGCCCAACGCGCGGCAACGAGCGGAGCGCGGTGAACTGTGCTTCGGCACTATCGATAGTTGGCTCATCTGGAAGCTGACGGGAGGCGCTCACCACGTCACCGACGTCACGAACGCAAGCCGAACCTTGCTGCTGAATCTGCAAACGGGCGACTGGGATCCGTGGATGCTCGAGCTGCTGCGAATCCCGCGCGCATTATTACCCAAAGTGCAGCCCTCCTCGATCGACTCAGGGTTATGCGTCAACGTCGCGGGAGCCAGTGTGCCCCTGACCGGCATCGCGGGCGATCAGCAGGCGGCGTTGTTCGGGCAAGCGTGCCTGCGCTCAGGGATGGCCAAGAACACCTACGGCTCGGGCTGCTTCATGTTGATGCACACGGGCGATGCCGCACTTCCTTCCACGCATCGTCTGTTGACGACGCTGGTCTGCAACATCGCCAAGGAGCAGGGTCAGCGCCTGCAGTACGCGCTCGAGGGAAGCGTGTTCGTCGGCGGCGCAGTCGTTCAGTGGCTACGTGATGGCCTGGGTTTCGTGCAGCGGGCCGAGGACATCGAAGCACTGGCAACCAGCGTCACCGATTACGGCGGCGTCTACGTCGTGCCCGCTTTTACAGGCCTCGGCAGCCCGTATTGGGACCCGTTCGCGCGGGGCTCCATCGTCGGCATCACACGCGGCACCACCCGAGGACACATCGCCCGAGCCGCGCTCGAGGCCATCGCGTTTCAAAGCGCGGATCTGCTCGAGGCCATGCAGCGCGATGCGGCCGTGCCCTTGCGTGAACTGCGCGTGGATGGTGGCGCATCAAGAAATAATTTTCTCATGCAGTTTCAGGCGGACCTGCTGGGCGTCCCGGTCGTACGCCCCGCCGTCACCGAAACAACCGCGTTGGGTGCCGCCTACCTCGCCGGCATCGCCAGTGGCTTCTGGAATTCGGCTGACGACGTTCAGTCACGCTGGCAGAAGGATCGCGTCTTCGAACCTTCGATCAGTCGTGACGAGGCGGCCGCACGAATGCGCGAGTGGGCGCGCGCGGTGGAGCGTTCGCGTAGCTGGATTAGCCCGCCGGCGTAGCCGCTAAGCGACGGCAAGATCGCACGAAATCAAGGTCCGGCTTACGGACCGAAGTCGAAACGTCGAGCAGCCCGAGTACCGTGTGCAAGTAGTTGTCGTGTGACAGCGATTGGCTGCGCTGCTCGCGCAGGCATTGTTGATCGATGCCCATACGCTCGCCAAATCCCGGTGTGCTCCAAAATACCATCGGCACATGCGTCTGCACGCGAGGCGCGAGCGCATACGGCACAGCGTGCAAGAACAAGCCGTTTTCACCCAACGACTCACCATGATCTGATACGTAGAGAATGGCTGAATCGACGCGGTCTGCGATGGACTGCAGACGACTGATGGTCTCGGCAAGCAAATGGTCCGTGTACAGCAGAGTGTTGTCGTAGGCGTTGACGATCTCGGATACCTGGCACTTTGAAAAATCCGTGCTGCGACAGACCGGCTCGAACCGGTTGAAGGATTCCGGATAACGCAGGTGATAGCCCGGGCCGTGACTGCCTAACTGATGCAGTACCACCAGTCCGCGACCAGAATAAGACGGCAAGGTACTCCAGAGGTCCTCAAAAATAGCACCGTCTGTGCAGGGAACATCGTCCTTGCAGTACTGTGGGTACTGCTCGCGTACAGCGCGTTTCTCACCCGCTGCGCGACAAATACCTTTGCAGTTGGTGTTGTTGCCGTACCAGTCGACCCCGAGGCCTGCCTTGGCCACGATATCGATCAAGTTGTCGCGAGCACGGGCTTTTTCAGCAGAGAATCCCTCACGCCCCAAGTCCGAAAACATGCACGGCACGGAGATCGCCGTGGAGGTACCGCAGGATGAAACTTCGGTGAAGTACACGAGATCCTTGACCTCAGCCAGCCGAGGATTGGTTTCGCGCGAATAACCGCCAAGCGAGAAGTTCGCCGCGCGCGCAGTCTCACCGACCACCAGCACAAGCAGCAATGGGCGCTCCGCTGATGCAGCCTTCCAGCGCGAGCCGAGCGTAGCGTCGGCACCAATCGCCTGATAGGGCAACTTACGCTTGGTGATTTCCTGTACGTAACTACCGACCCCAGCCAAATAGTTCACAGGCACAAGACGATGCCGCAGATCGCGATTGTTACGAAGGAAAGAGGCCTGATCCTGATAAAAGAAAAACGCCACGATACCGATGCCGATGACCGTCACGCCAAGGGCGACACCGCGATGCAATAACTCACGACGCCAAGACGGGCGCGCCAGTGGAGTACGCAGCACCACCAATGCGGGCAATACTCCAAGCACGCCTACGAACAACAGTAACTTCCAATTGACGAGCTCACCTGCTTCGAGTGCATCGGTCTCGAAGACATTGCGAATCATCACCTTGTCAACGAGCACCCCGTAAGCCCAAACGAAGTACCCAGCCAACGCGGCCAGCACCAAAGCGATTGCCAGCAACGGCTTCGAGAGTGGGCGAATCAAGGTCAGGGGCATCAAGAAAAGGTTCGAAACAAGACCTGCCAAGAGCGCCACAGAGGCGACAAACGCCACATCGCGCGCGTCGCCCAAAGGTCTGAGCTCAAGCACCTGCGTCCAGAACGGCACGTTCAACACCAGCAAACACCACAACGTGGCCCACGCAGTCAGCGCAGTGGCCGAGATGGGTTGACGAAAGCCGAACGACTTCATCGCCTTGATCATCGGGTTCGCTTTTTCGATCGCGCCGTCAGCGATTTCTGATGGGAGTGAGGGAAAGGATTTCCGTAGACGTCTTCACCGTTGTGGTAACGACGACCAACGCCATCAGGCCGCAACACGTCACGCTCGACACGCTCGCGGCCGAAGTCTTGCGAGGCCTGCTGCTCGTCACGAATCTGCTCTGGAGTAAACAGCTCGTAGCCCTCGACCATATCAAAGTTCTCAACGTACTGTCGCGGATAGGGGATGACGCCGGCCAACACGTCACCGATGCGGATGTCGATGGGGAAATTGGCTCGAGTGATCTTCAGATTGAAGGTGAAATCCCGCCGCAGGTTGTCTGACTCCACGATGCCGGTCATATTTTGCATACCGTCGATGAAATAGTTCGGCGGCTGAATAGTCATCAAATTGACGTTGGGTGGCGTGCGCAACGCAAAGGCAGTTTGCACCGTGACGATGCCGATGCCGAAGTTCGACACGATGGTCTGCAGACTTCCGTGTCGCTCGAGATCCTCCGTGTTGTGGATGGTCACTGTCGTGTCACCGGGTTCGGGTCCGCCGTTCCACAAAAACGTCGCGTTGAACAGCGACTTGACTGCGAAGCCATACTGATTCCCGATGACGAGTGGCAGACAAAAATACGCATGCCGCGAGAACCACTCGCGTTTGTTGTCGCCACGCAAGGAAAAGTACACCTCGCCGTGCTTGCCACGGTAGTAGTCATCATAGGGAATGACGGCAATGATGTTGTCAGGAACCGTAATCACGCCAAGCGCCCCATCAAAACACGTATCTCCGCGTCGCATCGAAGGTCAGGAACGACGCGATGGTGTGTCGCATACCTCGCTCGACGCGTCGTACACCATGCAGGAAAAACAGCGTCCCCGGGAACACGATCAGACTGCGCGGCTGGGGTTTCAGTTCAATGCCGAGGTTCGGAAAGTAAATCTCTCCACCGACGTAGTCCTCGTTCAGATACATCACCGAGGCAAAGTCGCGCCACGGGAACGGGTGTGGAGCGCCACCCGGATTTTCACTGTCAGCATGCGGTTGCAGCTCGTAGCCTGCGGGCCAACGGGCGTAGTTGACCAGATCCGAGTACAGGGGCGGCGACTCGCCAAACTCTCCCACAAGCACGGCAGTGAGTCGCTCGATGGTCCGCGACTGCAAATCGCGGAAGATCTGGCGAATCGATGCATCGGGTATCTGCTCGGGCATCAGGGTGCGACCCTGCCAATAGTCGCCATCGGGGCTCGGCTCACCGAACAGTTCGATCCGGGCGTGGGCAAAGCCGAGCAATGCAGCATGCTCGTCGGGCGTCAGGAAGTCCGGCTCGATCAGCGGGAACGCGGGTACTGCATCGATTTCAGCGCGAGTGATGGCGGGCACTATTCACCCCTCGGAGCCCTCGCCGGCTGCCTCTTTGGAGTTCTCTCCCGCCTTGATCTGGGCAACCCTGATGCGCAGGGTGCGCTCCATGACCTCGAGGGCCACCGACTCGGGCCAACCGTTGGCGATCATGGACTGCAGCAAGCCGTCAGGCGTCTGTCCGGCCTCGACCTGCTTGATGATCCAACGCCGCAATTCCGGCGTCACGCGTCCATGGCTCATGGACGCAGAGGATACCGCAGTCGAGGGGCTTTCGGCTCAGGGTAGACGGCGGTTGCGGAACATCTCGCGCAGGCGCGTCTTCAGCATCTTGCCGGTCGCACCGAGGGGAATGCTGTCGACGAAGACCACATCGTCGGGCACCTGCCACTTGGCCACCTTGCCAGCGAAGAAATCGAGGATGTCGCGCGGAGTCACGTCCACACCCGCCTTTTTAACCACAACCAGCAGTGGGCGCTCGTCCCACTTCGGATGCGGCACGGCGATACAGGCTGCCATAGCCACAGCGGGGTGGGCCATGGCGATGTTCTCAACGTCGATCGAACTGATCCATTCGCCACCCGACTTGATCACGTCCTTGCTGCGATCGGTGATCTGCATGAATCCATCAGGATCGATACTCGCCACGTCCCCGGTCGGAAACCAACCATCCACCAACGCGGAGCCCATGGGTCCACCCAGGGCGCCTTCGAAATACCGAGCGACGATCCAAGGGCCGCGCACCAGCAAATCACCGGTGGATTTACCATCCCACGGCAGCTCGCGTCCCGCGTCGTCGACGATCTTCAGGTCAACCCCGAACACAGCCCGACCCTGCTTCTCGAGGTAGCGACGCTGTTGATCGACCGGCAACGCCAACTGGGCGAGCTTGAGATTGCTGATCGTGCCGAGCGGTGACATCTCCGTCATGCCCCACCCGTGTTGCACGGTCACCCCGTACGCGAGGAACCGGTCGATCATCGCCGGCGGACAAGCGGAGCCACCAATCAACGTTCGCTGCAGCGTACTGAATCGCCCGCCGATGGAATCGACGTGATTCAGCAAGGCAAGCCACACGGTAGGCACACCCGCCGCCGCCGTAGCCTTCTCACTCTCCAGCAACTCGTAAATCGACTTGCCATCGAGCGCGGCACCCGGGAAGACCAACTTCGCACCGAGCATGGGCGCCACGTAGGGCACACCCCAAGCGTTGACATGGAACATCGGCACGACAGGCAAAATACAATCGCGCGGCGACACGTTGTCCATGTCGGGTAGTGCTGACCCATAGGCGTGCAACACGGTCGAGCGATGGCTATACAAGACGCCTTTCGGGTTACCCGTAGTACCGCTCGTGTAGCAGAGTGCCGCAGCCGTCTTTTCGTCGAATTCAGGCCAGGCATACTCCTCGGCTTGCGGCGCGATCCACGTCTCGTAACTGATGAGCCCGGTAAGACCCGTATCGGCGGGCAGTCGATCGCTATCGCAGAGCGCAATCCAATGATTCACCGTCGGACATTGGGGCGCGATCGCCCTAACGATCGGCAGGAACGTCAGATCGAAACAAACCGCGCGGTCTTCCGCGTCATTGACGATCCAGGCGATTTGATCGGGCGGCAGTCGCGGGTTGATGGTGTGCAGCACGCGGGCACTGCCACTGACACCATAGTACAGCTCGAAATGTCGGTACCCGTTCCACGCCAGTGTCGCAACGCGCTCGCTGCGACCAATACCCATCGCGTCCAGTGCGTTAGCCACCTTGCGGCAGCGAAGGACCGCCGACTGGTAGTCATAGCGGTGCAGATCTCCTTCGACGCGTCGCGAGACAACCTCCGTGGTCGGATGATTCCGCGCCGCAAACTCGATCAACCGCCAGATCAGCAACGGATGATCCTGCATGGCACCCAGCATAAACACCCCCTCGATACGCTTAATCTCGCCGCGGCTGCAGCCTAAGCGGCAGCATGGCGAACCCGACACACAACATCACACCCCACGGGAACAGCCACGGAAACGCGACCACTTCTTTGGCGGTCGACAGTCCAAGCCAATGGGCATTGTGTACCACAAACACACCGGCCAGTGACACGATCACACCCGCCTTCGGATTGACGATGCGATCACGCGGGACGAACAAGGCCAATAAAAAAAGACCGAGCATCGGCCCGTAGGTGTAGGCCGTCATGGCGAAGGCCAAGGGCACCAACTGCTCGCCGGTTCCCGATAGCAGCAACGCAAATCCCCCGAGCACCACTGCCCACACCGCGACGAGCAGTCGCGATAACCACACCGCACGATCGTCGGCCAGCGTCCCCGCGGCATGCCCGGCGTGGAACATCGTGATGGAGGTTTCGGCGAGTGCCGACAACACGGGGCTTGACATGGCCGCCGCAAACAGTGCCGCGACCATGAAGCCGCGTAGCCCCGTCGGCATCTCCGAAAGTATGAACGCCGGAAAAATTCGATCGATATTTTGCTGCACCAGGACCGCAAAGGCCGGATCAAGAGGATTGACCTGGTAGTACGCCCACAGCGATGCACCCACCAGCAAAAAAAGCAACACAACGAACTCGCCAGCATTGCTGGCGTAGAGTGCAAGCCGCGCATCGCGCACGGAGCGACAGCACAGCATTCGCTGAGTGTTCAGCTGATCCGTGCCGTACGCCGCGAGGTTCTGAAAGGGCATGGCGAATACGCCCGCCCAAAACGTGAAGTTGACCCGTGGATCGGCATCAAGCACGAGCACATGTGTCTTACCCGCCGCATCCGCAGCATCAAGCACGGCGGGGAATCCGCCCGGGTAACCTGTCGCAACGAACCAAAGTGCCAACAAGCCGCCACCGACAAACATGGCAAATTGCAGCACGTCGGACCATACGACGGCGCGTACTCCGCCCAGCAGCGTGCTGATCGCAGCCACGCCCACACTGAGCAGCACGCACCATGCAAACCCCAGACCCGTCAGCAACTCCAGCACCAGAGATACCGCGAACACGCGAACGCCTTGCCCAAGCACGGCTCCGATGAAAAACAACAGAGCCGACAGCCGGCCCAGTCCAGAACCCAGTTTTTCGCGAATGAAATCGTAGGGACTCAAATAATTCCGGGCGTATAGCTGCGGCAGGATCCAGCGACCAAGAATCCATTTGGAGATAAGACCGGCCAGACAGAACTGCAGGTAGCGGAAGTCGCCCTCCTGAGCAAAAACCAATGACGGCACACCGATGAAGGTGACGCCACTGACCGCCGTGGCGACGATTGATGCGGAGACCGCAGGCCACGGCAGCGAGCGTGAACCAAGGAAATACTCTTGGACCGTAGACTGCCGTCCCTTGACGCGATGACCAATCCACGTGACGAGCGCGAAATACAGCGCGACTACTGCCCAGTCGGCCGCATGGAAATACGTGGAGGTCACAACGCCCGCGGTGTCATTCGATCAGCAGACTCATGCCTTCGCGCGCTGCGAAGGCCTTGACTCCGCTCTGGGCACTCAACCACGCATCGATCTCGCGCATCACCGGATCGAGGTAATTGGGGTTGTGGTGAAAGGCGACGAACTGGGCACAACCCGCATCGCGCGCGAGTGCGAGGCCTTCTTGGATCGTCGAATGCCCCCAGCGCGGCTTGTCGCCATCGATGCGCTCGTCAAACATTGAATCGAAGACCAAGACGTCACAGCCTTCCACGAAGCCTCGCAAGGCATCAGGCGCCGCCGTCACCGTTTCGTGATCGGTGATGTAGGCGATAGATCGCGAGCCGCTCTGCACGCGGTAGGCCGTGGCTCCCCCCGGGTGGCACAACTCGTGGGTCTTGACGGTGACTCCTGAGGCAACCTGCACATCAGTGCCGACATCAAAGTCATGGAACACGCACTGCGGAGCCACGATGGGCATGAGATCGGGCAGGTAGGGCGTGCTCAACGCGGCGCTCATTACCGCGTGCACACCGGGCACGCCCGGACGGCGTGCGGCGTGTACATGCAATTGAAATCCACTCTCGAAAATCGGCGCGAAGAACGGGAAGCCGACGATATGGTCGTGATGAAAGTGAGAAAAAAACAGCGTCGCGCTGCGTCTTGTGGCAAACGCGGCGCTGTTGCCGAGCGGACGGATGCCTGAACCCGCATCGAAGATCAGCAGCGCCTCCCCGCACTCGACCACCACACAACTCGAGTTGCCGCCGAACTCCGCATAGTCGGGCCCGGGGCAAGGCACGCTGCCGCGCACCCCCCAAAAACCGACCCGAAGAGGAGTCGCTGATCGTTGTGACAAGACGGTCGCCTTTGGTTGCCGCGATCAGGGATTCGAGGCACGTCCGAGAATCAACTCGGAGCCGGTCAAAGAACCGTAATCCCAAGGAATTTGCTGGTTGTTCGTATCATCCAGCACTTTCTGTCGAACTTTGCGCAGCACCAACGTGATGTCGAGTGGCTCACCGAGATGCTCCAATAAAGCCTTAGCATAAGGGCTATTACCCCCTGATGCCCCTGCGTTATCGAGCGCCACGCTCCCGTCCTTGGTGGCGTAAGAAATAAGTGTGCCGCTGGCAACATCCATCGCTGCGAGACCCGAACCGGCGGCGTTGCGCGAACGGCGCAACGACCGGGCCAGCGGGTTGTCCCGGCAGGCATCGAGGAACACGAGGCGAGTTTTCGCGGGCATGAAGTTGTCGATGATCTCGGAGATTTTCACTGCCGAGAACTGCAGCGTTTCCGTGTTGGTCAGGCTAACGTCCGTCGGAACGAGGTAGTTCACTCCGTTGATCTGCACTCCATGCCCTGCGTAATAGAGCAGGTTGACATCAGCCTTCTCAGCCCGACTGAGCGAGGCGCTGAGCGCTTCGACGATCTGATTGCGTGATGCGTCGAAAATAACTTCTACGTCATAACCAAAGTCACGCAGCTTCTTGGCGATGGCATTCGCGTCATTCTTCGGGTTTTCGAGCGGACCGAAAGAATACTTTGAGTTGCCAATGACAATCGCAAAGACATTCTTGGCGAAATTGGCTTTGGCAGCGGCCGTCGCTGGGGCGGGCGCGCGACCCGGGAGTTTCCAGTTGCCGGCGATGACCTTGTTGGCGACTTGACCCAGAGGATCCACCGCCGAGACAACGAAACTGAACTCGCCCGGCGCAACGCCCCGCGACAAGGCGCGCTTCAGTCCCGAATTGCCGCCCACGTCCATGCCATCGATCAACAAAGTATTGACGGCTCGGCCATCGATCGAGTCGACCGTCACGCTGACGACACCGGTCTTCGAGTCGAGGGTCCAGTTGATGTCGGGCTGCCATACCGGCATCACCTTGGCGACACTGGGAATGGGCGTCGAAACAACCGGAGACGGAGTGGTAACGGCCGCTGCAACCACCGCTGGCGCAGGCGGCTGAGCGGCGGGCACGGTCGACGCCGGTGGCTTGGCCGCGGCCACAGCTACAGGGGGCGCAGCGACGGGCCATGCGGCGACGGGCGGTGCGGGCGCCTTCCAGGTTCCGGCGACGTGCTGGTTGTGTACGCGACCTGTAGCGTCGGTCGCCGACACGAGAAAACTGAAGTCGCCCGGTTTGACTTTGTAGGTTGCTACTTTGCGTCCATCTTTTGCGCCGCCCTGGTCGACGCCGGCAACCTGCACCGAGGCAATGGCGGCATTACCATCTGCCGTCACCGTGACCCGGACGTCGCCGCTACCCGGATCGAGCTCCCACTCGACCCGCGGCTCCCACTTGCGTTCCGCCACCATCACTGGCGGCGGCGTCACCGCAGGCGCGATCGACGGCGGTAACTGCGGCGCGCCTTGCCACGCACCTACAACGGCCTGCTGAAATCTATGCCCACTCGCATTGCTCGCGACCACCGTGAGACGAAACGCGCCCGGCACGAGTTGCCTGATGATCGATCGCTGCACTGCTGGAGAACCCGGCTCAGGCAGGCCATTGACGAGGACACTTGTGACCTCACGCCCGTCAACCGAGTCCACCGCCAAGGTCAGGGCGCCTGTTTTCTCATCCACCTTCCAAGTGATATTCGGTCGCCAATCAGCGACGCCCGCAACCACTGGCGTGACGCTCGGTGCCGGCACCGCGGCGGGCGGCGAAGCGACCGGGGGCGGCGACGGGTTGGTCGCGACGGCGCTACCCCAACTACCGACGATCAGTTGTTCGTAGACTCGCTCCAGCTCGTCGCGGACCGTCACCGTGAACCGATAGGGGCCTGGCGAGAGCTGGTGCGTGACGGTCTTCCGACCATCGGGGTCGCGGCCGAACGGCTTGCCGTCAACCCGACCACCCGCAATGGGCTTACGCCCGGGCGCTCGGATATTGATAGTCACCAGCCCTGTGGTCTCGTCTACGGTCCACGCCACCACGGGATTCCAAGCCCCCATTGATCCGATGCTCGTCGGCCGGGACGCGACGGGGTTGTCGATTTGCGCCGACGCCAAGGGCCCGAGCAGCCCGAGGGCCCCGAGGCACGCGAAGACGGCAAACTGACGGACCGGACGCATATGCAGATTTCACATTACTTTGGCGATACCGTCTAGGTCGCACTTACGCTACAGGTACCAGGCATCGCACTGATCCAGCGCCGCACCAGCGCATTGCCCTCGTCATGAGCCAGGCTTCGGCCAAGTTCGGGCATCATCGCGCCCGGATCCGTCGACTCCATCCGATACAACAGGATCGACTCGTCCGGACGGCCAGGGACGATGCCAAAGCGGCGATTCCCCGTCCCCTGCCCTGCGGCGACCGGTGGCTTGCAGACGCCCATCGCGACATCAGTCGTCGCACTGACATCGAGAACGAGCCCGGAGGTATCGGCCGGGCCGCTGCGGTTGTGGCAATGACCACAGTTGATGTCGAGATACGCGCGAGCTCGGACCTCGAGCTCGATGGACTCATCGGCCCAATCGACCGTTCGTGGCAACGCGGTCACCGGCGGCAGGCCCCGCAATACGCCCGCTGCCGACCAGGCCTCGAGCTGCTCCGCGGGTAGGTGGCGCGCCTTCAGACCGATCGGTTGCAACGCTCCGGCTTTGATGTTGGGCGCGTGGCAGCCGGCGCACTGATTGCTGTCAGGCACCAGGTAGGGGAATGGCGCCTCAGCGCCGTCCGCCTTGACCCGAATCAGCTCAAGTGTTGCACCGGCTCGCGTCAAACGCGCTTCGGTCTGTGCCTCGTTCCATACATACGGCAACGCCACCCAACCACCCTGACGCCGAACCAGCAGACGGGTCTCGATGAGGCGAACGGCGCGCAGATCAAGCGTCGCCGCACTGGGCGCTGGCGCTTCTTGAACGCGACCGCCCTGACTCGCGTCGCGCCGATAGAAAAAGGTCTTGCTGATGACCGTACCGACGGGGAACTCAAAGGCCGACGAGGGTGAGTACTGCGCGGACTGGCCTGCAGGCAACCACACGGTGCGCAGCTTCTGCGCATAGTCACTAAAGAGCGGAGTTGAGAGCCGATAAGCCTGCACGCCTTCGGCAAGGCGCAGCGTGCCGCCGTCCACATGCAGAATGCCCCACTCCGACAGCAGTTCTGGATTGCCCTGGGCGTGAAACTGCGGCGATGGCGCACGATGGCACCCGAATAAATTGAGCAGCGCCACGATACAAAGAAATCTCAAGATCCAAGATTTCATCCTGCCGGATCCCAGGCTACCGCGGCGAGCGGTGGCAGCTCGCAGCGGAACGATCTCTCATCGAGCGTCGGGTTGCGATACTTTCCCGGGCCATCGGCATTCAGCACAGCCCCCGCATCGCGGACACACAGCGCCCGCTCGGGAGGCAAGCGCCCATTGACGAGCTTTTTTGGGTCGGCATAGCCATCCCAGAGCACCGGTGGCAGACGACCACCGAGACCCATCATCGCCAGCTTGAGTGCTTTGAGATCGAGACCATCAGGGCTGTCACCACCGCCCGTATAACGGTTCGAATGCACGTGGATCGCCTCGGGATAGGGATCGAACCCGGGAGCGACACTGTAGGAGTTCATGTACCCCGTAGAGAAATAGCTCGAGATGATGATGTGCGCCGTCGCGTTGTCGCGCAGCGTGTTGTCGAAAATCTCGACTTGATCGTTCGCATTGATGACGACACCCGAGCCCGCCGGAACACTCGCTACCGCCGTGCCTTTGGCCGCGAAATTAGCCGTGTTGTTCTCGTAGATACGGTTGTTGAAGACCCGCGTGCTCGCCCCCGCCTCGGGCAGATTCGGCATGTTGAATACCAGAACACCCCCGGTGTTGCGCGTAACCTCATTGTCGTACACATCCGCTCGCCGGGAGTTTTCGATTTCGATGCCGGCGACGTTGTACTCGACGCGATTACGCCGAACGATGATGTCCGTCGACTGCCCGACATAGATCCCGGCATCCGAGGCGCCCCGAACCACGCAGTCCTCGATCAAGACTTTTTGAGTACGAACGGGATACAGACCGTAGGCGCCATTCGTCGTCTTGGGGCCGCCTGTCCACGCGATGCGCACCGCGCGCAGAGTGATGCGCTCGCCCTCATTGATCTTGACTGCATCGCCCTTGGTATCTTCGATAGCCAAATTTTCAAGCGTGAATCCGCTCGCATTGACGAGCAGACCCTCGGCACCGCTTTTTTGACCTGCGAACGTCAGCACGGTCTTGTCCATGCCAGCGCCGCGCAGTGTCACGTCATCAATACGTAGCGTGAGACTGCGATCGAACACGTGGCGACCCGCCGGGATCTCGATCACTTGCCCGGGCTTTGCGTCGATCAGCTGCTCGATGAGCGTCGATTGATAACTGAGATCAGCGGTGGCCGCGGGCGGATTACGCGTGCAAGCGCCAAGTGCTAACGCCGCGATGACAATGAACGCGACGGACCGCCACCGCTGCGCGTTGCTGGAGCGAGCGCGTTCAAGCCGCGACGCCGACTCCCTCGAGTCGATCCTCGATCTCGGCGTACATGCCCTGCAATTGCTCCAGCGTTGCTGCATCGGCCTTCCACATGCCACGACCGTTCGCCTCGAGCAACCGACCCACGGCATTGCGCACCGCCTGGGGATTGGCCGCTTCGAGCCGGCGACGCATCGTTTCATCGAGCAGATACGTCTTGGCGGCGTCGTCGAACACCCATTGTTCTACTCCGCCCAACGTACCCCAGCCCACCAGATGCGTAAAGCGATTGCCGATCTCCGCGGCACCGCTATGGCCATGCGCCAGCATCCCCTCATACCATTTGGGGTTGAGCAGCTTGGCGCGCGCCTCGAGGCGCAGCAAATCGTCTGAAGCACTCAATCGCACCTCACCGGTGAACGTCTCGGCATAGCTCAGCGATACTGGCGCCCCGCGCTCGCGATCTGCGGCGAGCTTGATCGCGCCGCTGTGACCGTAGTAGTGGGTCATGTCGGTCAGTCCGTATTCGACCGAATCGATCGCCTGAAACACGTGATCGACCTTGGCCAGCATGCTGCGCAACGCTTCCGGTGCAGGTGCGCCGTTGCGGGCACCGCCCGCCGTATAGCCGTTGCGCTGTTGGTAAAGATCGGCCAACTGCGCCGTGTCCTCCCACTGGCTCTCTTCGATGACCTCATCGACTCCGGTGCCGTAGAGCCCGGGGGCCTGCGTGAAGATTCGTGCAGTAGCCTCCTCGAGCGTGCGGCCGGAAGCGAGCATTTCCTGCGCGTGGGCCCGTACGAAGTTCTGCTCAGGCGGTTCGTCGACCGTCGCCGCCTCGCGAAACAGTGCATCGAGCAGGTCGAGACTCATTTGGAAGGTGTCGCGGAAGATCGACGACACATCGAGCAGCACATCGATCCGCGGGCGACCGAGTTTCGCCAGGGGCTGCAAGGCAAAACGGTGGATTTTACCTTGACCGTCACGCTCAGGTTCAGCACCCACCAAAGCAAGCACCACACCAAGGCCCTCGCCCTCACTCTTGATGGTATCCATCGCCCACAGCGCCTGAGCCACCGTGCGCGGATCATTACCCTGCTCAGCACGGTGTTTATTCAAGAGCGCGTCGGCCATCTGTCGCCCGCGCTCGAGGGCGTGATCGGTAGGCAAACGCCACGGGTCGATACCGTGAATGTTGCGGCCCGAGGGCAAGGCGCCTGCGCCCGCTCGCACCGGGTCAGCGCCATAAGCCGGGCGAATGAATCCGCCATCGAGCGCATGGATGACCGCATCGAGTTCCTCATGACAGCGCGACATGCCGGACACGATGCCGCGACCCTCGGTGATGAATTCGGCAAGTCCCGCAGGCGCAGTCGCACCCGTCAGGGCACGCCAAACCGCAGCCGGATCCTCTCGACCCATCACACATCGTTCGATCAACGCATCGCGTAGTGCGCCCGCCTCGACTGCGCCGATTCCAGCGTCGTTCATCAACGCGCGAAGCCCAGGCTTGCCGCGTCGCGGCACATCCATCGCGGCCTCGACGAGCGTGGTCGCACGACGGCGATCGGGTACCGCACCGAATACATGTAGCCCATCGACGATCAAACGCTGCTCGACCTGCTCGAGCCATGACGTCACACGCAACCGATAGGCCGAGACCGATTCGTCTGCACGACGCGGCAGCTCCGGCAAAGTCGTTGACAGATCGTCAGTCGGGTCGCCCAGCCGAGCACGCACATCGGCGAGTTGTTTGTAGAGACCTGCCCGTGCATACGGTGGAATGGCGTGACTGATGATGGTGGCGTAACTGCGTCGGCGCGCAATCGCGGCTTCTGCCGGATTGTTGAGCGGGTAGAGATAAAGATGCGGGAGACCACCCAGCAACACGTCCGACCAGCAATCTGCTGTCAAAGCGACCTGAAGACCAGGCATCCACTCGGCCGTACCGTGCATGCCGACATGAATGATGGCGTCCGCTTTCCAGCCCTGCTTTAGCCACGCGTAGAACGCAGCGTATTGATGGTGAGGTGTAAAATTCCGTTCAAACAACAACTTCATCGGGTCGCCAGGCACACCCATCGTCGGCTGCAGTCCAACGAGGACATTGCCAAACTCCAACGTATTGAGTCGCATGCCATCGCGACCTGCGGGCGCAATATCGCCGGGCGCTTGACCCCAGAACCGCTCGATACGATCGCCTGCGCGACCGACCATTAACTGACGATACTCGCTAAGCGAGAGTGTCTTGCCCATCTCGCCACGCTCGAGATCCGTGAGCCGCTGCGCAAATTCGACAACATCGGTCGGCGCACGACCCGTCAGATAGCCCTCGTCCTTCAAGCGCTTCATCAGCGCCGACACCGACGCTGGCACATCGAGAAGCGCAGCGGTGCCCGCCTTTCCGAGTCCTGGCGGAAAATTGTAGAGCACTACCGCGACACGCCTCTCCGCGGCGGGCTTGCGGCGCAGTCGAATCCAGCCCTCGACTTGATCGATGGCACGCGCGATACGATCGGGTACGGCCGTCAACTCACCATCTTTGATGGCACCGAGCGCTACGCTGCTGGAGGCGCCATCCATTTCCGGCAGGTCGTACATGACGACCGACTGCATCGAAATGACACCTCGCTCTTTCCACTCGCGCTCTTCCTGCATCAATAAGGGTTGCGCAATGACATAGGGCACATCGAGCTTGGCGAGTAAATCTGCAGCCGTCTCGTGGTAGTGACCCGGCTTGGTCGAGGAGGCCGGGCCGCCGACGATGGAAAACCCCATCGTCGAGATGAACGCATCGATCGGCTGATGCACCAACCACTCGCGTACCGCCACGTGGGCCTCAATGCCGGAGACGAACACAGGCAACACAGCAAGCCCACGCGCTTCGATGCCTTGTATCAGTTCCTGCAAATACCCGAGCCGCTGCACCACGTGCTTGCGCATGCCTAAGACGGCGACGAGCGGCTGACCCTTGCGATATCGACCTTGGCGAGTGGCCCATTTCATGTAGGCATTCGCATCGGCGAACATCTCGCCGCTCACCGGATCCCAGCACCCCATGGTCGGGATGATGCTGACCGGTGCGATGGCGACACTCTCGGCGAAGGTGTCGCGAACGATGAGCTTGACCATCTCGGTGATGTTCTGCGCGTCGGGTTGATTCCAATAGAGGTTGACGCCGAGCCAAGTCCGAAAGCCCGCGAGCTTTTCAGGGATCAGCGGCAACATCTTCGAGGCAATCTTCACGAGTTTCGTGTAAGCGTAGAGTGCATCCTCGTCGCGACCGCGCGTGATCAGGCGCATCAGGAACTGCACAGGCTTCGGTGCCTCGCCTTTCTTTTCCTTGAAACGATGCTCGCCGACCTTGGTCAGTTGCATCACCTCGGGCATGCTTTCGTAGGCAAATACGGCGGCAGCGCTTGAACCTGCAAGCTGCGCCGCGATCCAGTCCGCCTGCGGTCGCATGTTGATGAGACTCATGAACACGACATCGGAGGACTTGAGGTCTGCAGCCAGTTGCGCATCGTGCTGATCAACGTGCGCGTCGTGATAGCGCTTGAGGCGCACTGCAACACCGGCCTCGGCCAGCCGACGCTCGACCTCGGTCCAGACACCCGCGTTGAAGCGCTCGATGCCCACGATGAAGGTAATCGTTCTCATGGCCCACCCCCCGATTGACACCCCTGACTGTCTTGTTATGTTGACACATTAGGGTTGAGGAGGTCATGTGCAACAAAGTTTCCCGTTTGTAGCGATCGTCGGCCAGGAAGAGCTGAAACTCGCGATCCTGCTGACCGTGATCGACCCGTCGATCGGCGGTGTGCTGGTCACAGGCCACCGCGGTACGGCGAAAAGTACGGCCGTGCGCGCCCTGGCCCAGCTGCTCCCCATGACGTCCGTGGTGACGGGGTGCCCCTATAACTGCGATCCCGCCGCACCCGCAGCCGAGTGCTTGCATTGCCGCAGCCAGTCCTCGGGGCTCAAGGCAACTCGCCGGCCGGTGCCCGTGGTCGACCTACCACTCGGTGCGACCGAGGATCGTGTGGTGGGCTCGGTCGATATCGAGCGCGCGCTCATCGATGGCGTACAAGCCTTCTCCCCAGGACTGCTCGCGGCAGCGCATCGCGGGTTTCTCTACATCGACGAAGTCAACTTGCTCGAGGATCATCTCGTCGACTTGTTGCTCGATGTCGCGGCGAGCGGCGTGAATGTCGTTGAACGCGAGGGACTCAGCATCCGTCACCCCGCTCGGTTTGTACTCGTCGGCTCAGGTAACCCCGAAGAAGGCGATCTGCGACCCCAGCTGCTCGATCGATTTGGCTTGCACGCGCGCATTCGCACCGTCACCGATGTTACGCAGCGCGTCGAGATCGTACGACGACGCCTCGCCTTCGAAACCGACCCGGTGGCGTTTAGCAAGCGCTACGCGAGTGCCCAAGCCAAGTTGCGCCGCGCGCTGGTCGCGGCGATTGCTCGACGTCCGAACGTTGAGGTGTCGCATGAGGCGTTGCTGCTGGCCGCACGATTGTGCGATCTGCTCGCAATCGATGGCCACCGCGGCGAGCTCGCGATCACGCGCGCTGCCTTGGCGCTCGCTGCCTACGAGGGTGCGTCCGCCGCACTGCCGGAACACGTCAAGCGTGTGGCGCCGCTCGCTCTCGCACATCGGCTACGCAAGGATCCCCTGGAACCAGCGGCCGACGATGAGCGGGTGCGTCGGGTGCTCGCCGAGGCGCTCGCCTGAGCCTCAATCGACTGCCTTTACCGGCGCTGGTCGCGATGGATACACCGCGGCTGGCGCTGCTCATGCTGGCGCTGGAGCCCCGATTGCGCGGCTGTGTGTTCGTCGGACCACCCGGGAGCGGGAAGAGCGCATTGATGCACGGCCTTGCTGACCTGCTACCGGGCATGCAGCAAACCGCTCTACCCCTGGGCTGCGATCAGGAAGCCCTGCTTGGCGGACTTGATCTCGAAGCGACCCTGCAGCGCGGTATGCGCGTGATTCGCACAGGTGTTCTCGGGCGTGCCGATGGCGGTGTGCTGCTCGTCGAAGCCTGCAATCTATTGACCGAAGGCACAGCCAATACCTTGCTGGGCGCGCTCGAGGAGGGCGAGCTTCGAATTGAGCGCGATGGACTCAGTCGACGCGTACCGACTCGCTTTCGTTTAGTCGGCAGTTACGATCCAGCGGAAGGTCAGCCGAGGGCGCACCTGCTCGATCGGATGGGGTTGATCGTCCGCATGCCCGCGGCGGCGAGCAGTGAGGCGCGCCTCAGTATCGTCGATCGTCATCTCAACCCGACTCACGGCGTATGGCAGGATGAGATCGAGATGCTGCGTGGCGTACTCGAGCTCGCGCGCGCCTCGTTGGGTTCAGTCGAAATTACCGAAGCGCAGCAGGCAGAGCTATGCGCCACAGCCTTGGCGCTCGGCGTGCAAGGTCACAGGGCTGACCTCTTCGCTACTTTGGCTGCGCGTGCCAGTGCCGCGCTCGCACTACGCGATCGCGTGCAACAAGAGGATCTCGAGGTCGCCGTTCGCCTGGTACTTCTGCCACGTGCCACGCGTCACCCCGAACACAACACCCCACCGACCGACTCACCACCACTGCCTCAAGAGAGCTCGGAACCGAGTGCGACCGATACCTCGGCGCCCGAGGCTGACAGTCTGGAAATGGCCGAAGAAGTCCTCGAGGCACTCGAAACGGAACTGCCTGCCGTCCTCGATGCACTGCCATTCAGTCGCTCACGCCGTAGCCGTGCGGGATCACGCGGCAGCACGGCAGGGACTCGTGGGCGTCATGTCGCAAGTGTTCCCGGGTCACTCAAAGGCCAGCGTATCGACGTGATTGCCACATTGCGCGCCGCCGCTCCCTGGCAACGGGTCCGCAATCGCCGACATGGCAACTTGACGCTTCGCGCTGAGGACATCCGCATCAAGCGCTACAAGAGCAAAGCGGGCGCACTGTTCATCTTTGCGGTAGACGCAAGCGGCAGCATGGCACTCAATCGCATGCGACAAGCCAAAGGCGCCGTGCACTCGCTGCTTGAGCAAGCCTATGTGAACCGCGACAAGGTCGCCTTGATGTCCTTCCGCGCTTCGTCTGCGGAGTTGTTGCTGCCGCCTACCAGCAGCGTGGAATTGCTGCGCCGTGCAGTAGATCAAATTCCAACGGGTGGTGGTACGCCGCTCGCTGCGACCCTGCTGCTGACGCTCGAAGTCGCCGAGCAGGCCAAACGCAAAGGGTACGGCAATATCGTGCTCGTGCTGCTCACCGACGGACGCGCCAACGTCGGGCTACGAACCGAGCGCGCGGGCGTGGACAACGAATTGCAAGGGATCGCCGCCACGGTTGCCGCGCAAGGCCTGAAAACCTTGTTGATCGATACGCAGCGCAGCTTCGTCAGCCACGGTGCCGGACAAAAGCTCGCGCGCTGGTTGGGCGGCGAATACCTCTACATGCCGAGCGCGGCCAGCGCAGCCATCGCGCAAGCGGCGCGCACGGCGGTCGCGGCGTCATAGAATACCCGCATGGGTTTCTACGCCAGACATGTCTTGCCGCGGCTGCTCGAAGCCGCGACACCCCAAAAACCGGACCCACGGAAGGATGATCTCCCATGAAACGCCGAACCTTCTTGGCCGCTACCGCCGCAGTCAGCCTCGCTGCCCAATCGAGCTGGGCCAGCAGTAGCAAAGCGAAAAAACCGCTGCGCTTGCTGATCCTCGGGGGCACCCGCTTCATCGGCCTGCACATGGCCGAATACGCGCTAGCGCGCGGTCACTCGCTGACCTTCTTCAATCGTGGGCGTACCAAGACCGATCGCCTGCCGCAGATCGAACGAATTCTCGGTGATCGCAACGGGCAACTCGACGGTCTGGCGAACCGCTCCTGGGATGCGGCCATCGACAACTCGGGATATGTGCCGCGCCACGTGACGCTGACCGGCGAGCTCCTCAAGACTCGCGCGAGTCGTTACCTGTTTGTATCGTCGATTTCAGCCTATGCGAGTCTCGCAACACCCAACGATGAACAGTCCCCCGTGGCCCCGCTCGCCGACCCCGCCATTGAGACCGTCGATGGCGCAACGTACGGGCCACTCAAGGCTGCCTGCGAAGTCGCTGCGGAGCGCAGCTTCGGCGCGGCACGAACCATCGTGCTGCGGCCCGGTTTGATCGTCGGACCCGAAGACAATACGGATCGATTCACATACTGGCCGGCCCGCGCTGCCCGCGGGGGCGAGATGCTGGCGCCAGGCAACCCCACCGACCCCATCCAATTGATCGATGCCCGCGATCTGGCCAGGTTCGCCATACTGACCCTCGAGCAGCAACTGTCGGGGACATTCAACATCGTCTCCGCCCCCGGTCAATTCACCATGGGTCGGCTGATCGACGCCTCGATTGCAGCAGCCACAACCCTCGCCAAGCCCGCGCAAGCGGCCAAACCGATCTGGCGCTCGGCCGAGTTTCTTCAGCAGCAGAACGTCGCACCGTGGTCCGACATGCCGGTGTGGGTACCCCCCGTCGGCGACGGCGCGGGCTTCGCTGCAACACGTACCGACCGTGCGCAACGCGCGGGGCTCACCGTCCGATCGCTCGAAGCCACGGTGCGCGACACGCTGGCGTGGCACCTGCAACGGCCAGCCCAAGAGCAACAAACACTCAAAGCAGGGCTGTCACCGGATCGCGAAGCGACCGTGCTGGCGACTAAAGGCTGAGCCAAGCTCACTCGATCAAAGAAAAACGTCGCCGCCGTTCGGGCTCAGGCACTGCCCTTGAAAGTGCCGCGCGTCGTCGCCTGCGAGGAATACATAGGCGGGAACGATATCGGCCACCTCCGCGATGCGCCCCAGCGGAATGGCCCGGCGGATGGCTTCCAGTGTATCGGGCGGCACATCGTCGAGGATGGGCGTTAAAGTTGCCCCCGGTGCGATGCAGTTGATGGTGATGTTGCGTGCACCGATTTCCAGGGCCGTGCTGCGCGTAAAAGAAATGATCGCACCCTTGGCAGCCGTATAAGCGCTGAAGCCCGCTGCACCCTTGTACGCCAGTTGCGAAGCGGTGTTGATTATTCGGCCCGAGTTACGCGCATACATCTCGCCAAGCACAGCTCGAGTCATCAAGAACGTGCCGCGCAAATGCACACCGAGCACCCGGTCCCAAGTCTCGGCGGTCATCTCGTGAACCGGTGAGGCCGCAGCAATGCCGGCGTTGTTTACCAAAATGTCAATGCGACCGAGCGCCTCGCGGGCCGTAGCCACCAAGCGCTCAACATCGGACTCTTGACTCACATCGGCGCGCACCACGAGTGCGCGGCGCCCCGCTTCACGAACTGCGCGAGCGACCTCTTCAGCCGCCGCAGCCTCGGCCGCCGTCGGGTGATTGACGATGACGTCGGCGCCCTCATGGGCGTACGCGAGCGCGACTCCCTGGCCAATGCCGGAACTGCTGCCGGTGACGAGAGCCACTCGCCCGGCAAGTCTCACGCCTTCAGCGCTCCGAGCACCTCGTCGAGCATTTTCTTGGCATCACCAAACAGCATCCGGTTGTTTTCTTTGAAGAACAGCGGATTATCGACGCCAGCGTAGCCCGAAGCCATGGAGCGTTTCATGACGATGGAGGTTTTCGATTTCCACACCTGCAACACGGGCATACCGGCGATCGGGCTCGTCGGGTCATCCTCGGCGGCAGGGTTCACGATATCGTTGGCGCCAATGACGATCGACACATCGGTGTCGGAGAAATCATCGTTGACCTCATCCATCTCGAGGACGATGTCGTAGGGCACTTTGGCCTCGGCGAGCAGCACGTTCATGTGGCCAGGCATGCGGCCCGCCACCGGGTGAATCCCGAAACGCACGTTGACACCTTTCTCGCGCAGCAACTTGGTGATTTCATAGACCGTGTGCTGCGCCTGTGCCACAGCCATGCCGTAGCCCGGAATGATGATGACGTTCTTGGCCGAGCGCAGCATGTCGGCAGTCTCGGCTGCACCGACCGCCACGACCTCACCCGCAGGCTGTGCGCCACCCGCAG
>JBJTBK010000136.1:0-2392 GCA_046091245.1 Nevskiaceae bacterium
GTGTCGAGGCGCGCCACCTGCGCCAGCGATACCCCCTCCTCCGTTTCGAACGTGAAGGTGGCAGCCACGGGCAATGGTTCGCCGATGCCGGTGCTTTCGATGAGCAGATAGTCGAAACGGCCTTCGGCGGCGAGGCGCGCCACCTCCTGTAGCAGGTCGTCGCGCAGGGTGCAGCAGATGCAGCCGTTGGTCATCTCGACCAGCGTTTCCTGCGTGCGCGAGAGCGCCGCGTCACCGCCGCGCACCAGCTGCGCGTCGATGTTCACCTCGCTCATGTCGTTCACGATGACGGCCACGCGCAGCCCGTCGCGGTTGGAGAGCACGTGGTTGAGCAACGTCGTCTTGCCGGCGCCCAGGAACCCCGAGAGCACCGTGACCGGCAGCCGCCGATCGTTCGCCAGCGTGGCCGGGGCGATCACTTCGACTCCCGGTAGATCACGTGCCGCTGCACGTGCGGATCGTACTTCCGCTGCTCCAGCCGCTGGGGCGTGGTGCACGGGTTCTTGGTCGTGACGTACATGTGATGGCTCTCGGTGGAGCGCAGCTTCACGTTGACGCGGCCGCTTTTGGCCATGGGGTACCTCGGCACCGAAGGTTGACTGCGTGGTATTGCGATCCTACTATCAATAAATGCCCTCGCAAGCCCCTCCCCGTTCACTCCGCCTGCCCGTGCTGCTCGACCAGCAGTTCTGGTTCCTTGGGCACGACATCCGGCACACGGCCGGGAACGGGCTTGAGCGGTATGGCTTCCGGCGCTTCCGGGCCGTCGACGGGGTCGGCACCACCTGTTATGTGCTGCCGCTCGAACCCGGACGGGCGCTGGTGTGCTGGGGCTTTGCTGCGTATGTCGGCGCGGTTTGCGAAACGGCAACGGCCGATGGGCCGGTACTGAGCACCCCGGCCGGCGTGCTGGTGCAACGGCACTCCGTCACCCCCCGTCTGGTGTGTGCCGCCCCCGCGCTCCCGCTGCATCGCCTCGCGGACCTTCCTCGCGCGCGAGCGCCGCACTCACGGCGCGATTGGCAGCTCGTGCACGAAGGGCTGCAGCAGTTGGCGATACGTTTTGCCGAGTACGAACAATGGGCCCAGCGCGCGCTGGGAGAGCCATACCGTCTTGGCCCGCTGCGCGCGCTCCCTCGGCACAAACGCCGCAAGTTCGAACCGGTGAGTGACCTCAGCGGCTTCTGGGCGCGGTGGCGCCAGTAAGCCACGCGCGCCAGAGCGCGAGCGAGCCGGCGCCAGAGGCATCGACGTTCCGGCCACGACGCCCGCGATACTCCGTGAGGATGGCCGCGGCCCGCTCACGCAATTGCGATTCCTCCGCCGTCGGTGCCGCCCCCTTGGGCACGGCGTAAACAAAGGTCGACAGCGAATCCCCAGTGCCACTGGCGAACTTGTACACGGTCTCGATGCGACGGAAATCGCGCGGCACCAGTTTGCCCGTGCGGTCGCCCTCTTCACCGGCCTGAACGAAGAAGTCCACCGCGACGTCGGGATACCCGAACAGATAGCCGTACCCGCGCCAGCGCGGCGCACGCGGGGCATTCTCCACCGCAGCGAGAATCTCCGCTGGTGATGTCGACGGCGTAACGCCGAGCGTCGCAAAGAACGCCTGCTGTCGCGTGATCATTGCGCGCAACGCCCCCCGATGGAAGACAACCATCGACGTGTTCCGCACTTCACTCGAGTCACGCGTGCGTTGCGTGGCCGTGAACACCTGCACCATCACGCCGATGTCACCGCATGTGAGGGAGGCCGCGACTCGGCGCTGCTGTTCGAGGGTCGCCAAGGTGTTCGTATCGAGCGCCGGTGCGATACGCAGTTGAAGATCGCGCACGTCACTCGAGATCGGCTTGAGTCCTCCGGCCAGCGTGTAGAGTCCTTCGCGGTCACCGAACTCCAGCAGGATCTGCTCGGCAACGCGCTGGTCGGCCGGCGAGAGTGCGGCGACGCCGAAGCAGGCGGCGCCACCCGCGGGGAGTGGAGCCTCGAGGCCAGCCTGCGTCGCCGGCGCACAGGCAAGGACAAGGCTCAGCCCCATCCACACATACCCCCGGCGGATGCCAAACGCCGAGCAACGCCCAAGCATGCGATTCATCGGAACCGTCCCGGCGTAGACGTCCATGCATGCAGAGCATGGACCACCCCCCACGCCACAGACGCCGCCACCACGGTGTCACTCAGGTAGTGCGCCGTGGCCATGACCCGGGAGAGCCCGCAGCCGGCGGCCAAGAGGTAGAACACCCAGCGGGCCCGAGGAAAAAGACGCGCCAGCGCAAAGGCCCCGGCGAAGGCAACCAGCGTATGCGAACTCGGCATGCCCATGCCACGGTTGGACCACGGCCCGTCGCCAAACGACCGGAACGCGTAGCCGAACTGCTCGGCGTCGGGG
>JBJTBK010000137.1:0-5932 GCA_046091245.1 Nevskiaceae bacterium
CGCCAACTTCGCCAGCCCGAACGGCTTGAAGCAGATCGGTAACGCGAATTACGTTGCCACCTCGAACTCCGGCGATGCCGTGGTGGGCGTCGCAGGCTCTGACGGCTACGGAACGATTCAGGGTGGTGCGCTTGAGCGCGCTAACGTCGATCTGACTGAGGAGCTCGTCAATCTGATCACCGCTCAACGTAACTTCCAGGCGAACGCCAAGGCCATTGAGACGGCGACCAACCTGACCAGCACCATCGTCAACATTCGTGGTTGATCAACTGAGGGCTTTCGCGCGTGGATAGGCTGATTTTCACATCGCTGAGTGGACAAAAGTTCATTGATCAGCGCGTGCAGCAGATTTCGAATGAAATCGCCAACGTCAGCACGGTGGGCTTCAAGCGGGCGTACGCGGCCGCCACCGAAGCTTACCGCTATGACGGCGACGGATTTCAAAGCCGCTTCGTGTCAGTGGTCAAGCCGTCGTCCAACGTCGACATGACCGCCGGGCCAATGATGACCACGGGGCGCGCACTCGATGTGGCGCTCACCGGTAATCAGTTGTTTGCCGTGCTGACCGAGCGCGGTGAGCTGGCCTACACGCGGCGCGGTGATTTGTCGGTGGGGGCGGATGGCAGCTTGCGCATCGGCTCTGGTGAACAGATGGCGAGCGACGCCGGCGGCCCAATCACTATCCCCGATTTGGCGGAAGTCAAAATCGGTCCTGACGGCACCGTGTTCACGAAGCAGCTTGGCGGCGACGCGGTGGTATTCCAGCCGATTGCACGGCTGCAGGTGGTGGAGGCCGACCCGACGCAGGTCACGCTGCGCACCGACGGTCTGTATGACGCGCAGAACCGACAGGCCTTCCCGTTGGCGGAGACGCCGGCGGTGGCTAGCGGCGCACTCGAGGGTAGCAATGCCAATTTGTTTTCGAGTCTGGTCGACATGATCAGCATGAGTCGTCGTTACGAAATGCAAGTCAAGATACTCAAGCAAGCGAGTGACTTGGCGGAACGCAGCCATTCGTTGGCGCGTATCAACCAGTAAGCACGGTAAGGAGAGACAACAATGGAAGCAGCTCTTTGGGTCGCAAAAACGGGTCTTGACGCCCAGCAGACCCGTATGACCGTGATCGCCAACAACTTGGCCAACGTCAACACGACGGGTTTCAAGCGCGACCGCGCTACCTTCGAAGATTTGCTGTATCAGAGCGTCCGACAGGGAGGTGCGCAGACCTCGGCCGACACGACCGCGCCGACGGGACTGCTGCTGGGTACCGGCACGCGCGTGGTGGCAACGGAGAAGTTGCACGCTCAAGGAAATCTGATTCAGACACAGAATTCTTTTGATCTTGCCATCAGTGGCGAGGGGTTCTTCCAGATTCTGCAGCCGGACGGCACCCTGGGCTACACCCGTGACGGTGGCTTCAAGATTTCTGCCGAAGGCGTGTTGGTGAATTCCAGTGGTTATCGCTTGCAGCCGGAACTGGCGATTCCGCAGAACGCGCAGACCATCACCATCGGTGCCGACGGTACGGTGTCCGTGCAGGTGTTCGGCGAAGCCCAGGCTCAGGCCATCGGCCAGGTGCAGCTCGCGCGGTTCCTCAATCCGTCTGGATTGCAGGCCATAGGCGAGAACTTGTTTCGAGAAACCACATCGAGTGGTCCGCCGCAGGTGGGCATTCCCTCGCAGCAGGGTAACGGCCAGTTGATTCAAGGCGCACTCGAGAGCTCGAACGTCAACGTAGTCGAAGAAATGGTCGCCATGATCGAGACGCAGCGTGCTTATGAGGTGAACTCAAAGGCAATCGAGGCGGTCGACGGCATGCTGCGCTTCGCGAACAACAACCTGTAATGGCTGCCATGATCCGTAATGCACTCATCGTCGGTGTGCTGCTTCTGGGGCTGATGGGCTGCGCGCAGTCGTCGCTGCGCGATCTGCCACCGGAGCCGGTGTACGTTCCCGCCGCAAGTCGACAGGTCGTAGCCAATGTCGACGGCTCCATCTTTTCGAGGGCGGGCCAGGACAGCCTCCTCGGGCAGGACCGCGCCCGTCGACCGGGCGACTTGCTCACGGTGCTGATCGACGAGCAGGTGTCTGCCTCCAGCTCTGCCTCGGCTAACGCCACGCGAAACTCAGCGACGACTGCGTTGACGGCCGGAGCGCTCGGGTCGATCGATCGTCGTCTCAACCGCGCAGGGATCCCTTGGCCGGGCGACATCAACCCGGGTGAGAGCACGATCGAATCGACAGGTGAGGGCGGTGCACAGCAACAGGGGCGCATTACCGGCACGGTGACCGCGGTTGTGACCGAGGTGTTACCGAACGGGTTGCTCGCCATCCGAGCCTATAAGCGCATGGAGCTCGCCCGCGGTGCGCAGATCGTACGACTGACCGGTCTGACCAGAGCCTCAGACATTCAGCCCGACAACACCATTCGCTCGCGGCGCTTGGCCGACGCGAACATCAGCTTCGCCGCCCGGGGCGAACTGGCCGACGCCAGTCGCGCGGGGTGGATGAATCGGGCGCTGCTGAGCCTTTGGCCGTTTTGATCTGGGGATGCCCATGAACTACGTTTCACGCCTAGTCTTGATGTTGCTGTCGGTTGTCGGTGTCGTGCTGGTGCAACCGGCGCACGCGGCACGGATCAAGGACATCGCCGCGTTGTCCGCCGCCCGTCCGAACCAGCTGATCGGGTATGGCCTCGTTGTTGGCCTGCAGGGCTCGGGCGACGGTAAGGACATCTCCTTCACCATCCAATCGTTGCGCGAGACCTTGAGCCGCCTTGGCGCGTCCGTCGATGGCCCGTTATCGAGCTACGATCTCGATCCGACCGCCGTCAAGGACTTCAAGGTCGAGAACGTGGCTGCTGTGATGGTGACTGCGGAATTGCCCGCATTCGCCAAGCCCGGTCAGAAAATCGACGTCAACGTCGCCGCCATCGCCAAGGCCAAGAGTCTGCGAGGCGGTGTGTTGCTGATGACGAGGATGCGCGGGCCCGATGGCGAAACCTACGCCGTGGCTCAGGGCCCTCTGGCAGCGTCCGGCTTCACGGCTGACGCGGCGGGCAGCTCGGTCGCCGTCGGAGTCGCCACATCTGCGCGTATCCCTGGCGGCGCGCTGGTGGAGCGCGAGGTTGAGGGGCCGCTCAACGTCGGTGACTACGTCACGCTCAATCTCACCGCCGCAGACTTCTCGACGAGCGCGCGCATCATGCGGGCGATCAACACCCAGTTTGGTGAGGGAACCGCCGCATCGGTCGATGCGGCGTCCATCAAGGTCAGGGCACCTACCGCCCCGGAGGCCCGGGTTGCATTTGTCGGCTTGCTCGAAGAGCTCGACGTCGATGCGGCCGAGCCTCCGGCGCGGGTTGTCGTGAACTCACGCACTGGCACCGTAGTCATCAGCTCCAACGTGCGGGTAAAAGCCGCGGCCGTTAGCCAAGGGGACATCACCGTGACGGTCGATGCGACCAATGAGGTGAGCCAGCCCAACGCGCTGTCGAGTGGTGGCACGACCGCAGCGGTGCAGAACGCACAGATCGCCGTCACTGAGGACGCGAAAAAGATGGTGCTGTTCAAGCCCGGTACGGAGTTGAGGCAAATCGTCAACGCCGTGAACGAGATTGGTGCTTCACCCACATCGCTCATTTCCATACTCGAGGCACTGAAGAGCGCCGGCGCCCTGCAGGCCGAGCTGATTGTCATCTAAAGACCATGGACGTCCGTACTCCAACAAGCTGGTATGACTTTGGCTCACTCGCAGAGATGCGAAACAAGGCCGAACAGCGACCGCAAGCTGCAACGAAAAATGTCGCTGAGCAATTCGAGTCGCTGTTCCTCAATCTCATGCTCAAGGAGATGCGCAAGTCCGTGAGTCGCAGTGGGCTTCTCGGCTCACAGACGACTGAGACCTACGAGCAGATGTTTGATCAGCAGATCTCGATTGGCTTGGCGCGCGGCGGCGGCATCGGCCTCGCGGATTTCATCGAAAAGCAGCTGAATGCCCGGGCCGAGTCGACGGCAGATGTCATCGCGCGGCGTAGCGCGAAAGTGGTGGGCGAGTAACCATGGTCGATATCGTCGGCATCGGCGTGTCGGGACTTACGGCGTACCAGAAGTCTCTGGCTACCGTGGGTAATAACATCGCCAATCTGCAGACGGAAGGTTACGTCCGGCAGCGTTCGATCATCGAGTCGGCAGGGCAGGACTCTGTCTCGAGGATCAGTCTCGGGGCGGGCGTACGTTTCGCCGGAATCGAGCGTGTTTACGATCGGTTCGCCGAAGAAAACTTGCAGCGTGCGACCAGCGACTTGTCGGCCCAAGAGTCGCTACTCAAGGAGCTGCAGGCGTTGCAAGACACGATCGGCAGCTCCGAGGCAGGGCTACATGGTGCATTCGAGGAGTTTTTCGGCGCGGTGCGCGGGCTTGAGGTGGCACCAGCCTCCGTCGGCGCCCGCGCCGGATTTCTGGCTGCGGCTGATGGTGTGGCACTGCGCTTCCGTAATCTCGGTTCGGCGGTCGAAGGCTTCGATGCAGCAAGTCGATCGGCCATCGACGACAGCATTAACAAGACCAACTCGCTCCTGCAGCAATTAGCCGCCATCAACAAACAATTATCCAATCGCGGTTCAGCGTCGGAACAGCCGATGCAGCTTCTGGACAAGCGCGATGCCATCCTGGGCGACCTCGCCGAGCAGATCGGTGTCACAGCCTCGTTGGGCGACAACGGCGCTGTGACTATCTACGCGGGCGAGAGCGCCTCGGGCGCCACCCTCGTTGAGGGAGCGACGGCGCGGACGATCTCGGTCACCTTTGATGAGCTCGATCCGGGGCGTGTTCAGTTCGTGCTCGACGCCCAAAGTCGCCCAACGGTGTTGCCGCCGATCCGCTCAGGCATCGCGGGAGGTCTCGTCTCGTATCGCTCGCAGGCGCTCGGCACTGTGGTCGACCGGCTTGATGCGCTGGCGCTGGCATTCGGGAACGCGGTTAACGCGCTGCACAAACAAGGTCTTGATTCCCAAGGACGCGCCGGGGGCGACCTTTTCTACGTCGGTCCTGCGTTCAACGTCAACGGTGGGGCGAACGCAGGCACGGCGCGACTCGGCGTCGAAATTGTCGATGCGAGCAAGGTGGCTGCACGAGGGTACGACGCCAAATACGACGAGGCGCGATCGCTGTGGGTGGTCACGGATATTCAGTCCAACGCCACTGCGAGCGGTAGCACAGCGATCGAATTGGGCGGACTGCGCTTTACATTCAACGGCGCGGCAGCGTCCGGCGACTCGTTTCGAATTCGCCCATCCCAACGCCCGGCCATGACGTTTGCAACACTGATCCGTGAGCCGGAGGAAATCGTCACGGGAATGCGTCTCAGCATCGCCGGCGCACTCGGTAATCTGAGTGGTATCTCGGCGGACGTCAGCCTCACCGGCCCGCGTGATGCGACGGCCTTTCGGTCACTGTCGGATGTCTTACCCCAGGGGTCTGCGGCGGGCGTCGCGGCGACGAGTTTCACACGTTCCAGCAAGCCTATCGCTGTCATCGAAGCGGGCCTGCGTAATGTCGTCTTGCGGTCAGAGAGTCCAAGCGCTGAGGTGGCCATTTTCACGCGTGACGGTCGACAAATCGCGGGGCCCCGAACGGGTGCCAGCATCGTCACGACGGCGAACGGTTTCTACGCCGGGGCGCAGTACGCCGATACCTACTTAAACAAATCGGGCACGAGCGCGTACCTCGATCAGGGGTTTACTTATGGCGCGCGCGCCATCGCAGGATCACAGCTCGACAGCGATGATAAACCGGTGCTTACGCCTGCGCAGTTACTGACGGGGCGGATCGACGTCGGCGCCTTTAGCCAACTGAACTCGGGCGCGCTGCGCATCAACGGCGTGGCCGTGACCACGAAGATACCTCGCGATGGTCAGCCCAATACCGTGGTC
>JBJTBK010000138.1:0-28527 GCA_046091245.1 Nevskiaceae bacterium
AAACTCCGCCTTCACCTCATTGCGTACCGCCGCGAATCCATCGGTCATCTCCCGGCGCACAGCGGCGAACTCCGTTTTTGTCATCTCTTCGTGCCGCTCGAGACGAGCAGCCACCGCCGCAATGTCTGCTCGTATCAAGGCTACGTCGGACTTGGTCGCAAACTCCGTCGTCATTTTGTGCTCTAGCGCCTCGACGACCTCTCGGGCCTGATGCTTCGGGATGTTAATGGTGGTCAATGCGTCATAGAGCGAAGTGGCGAGTGACATGGGGCCTCCCGATGAGTCTCGGCGACGCTAGCGCCAGATCGACCCGCCGACCCCCCACAAAACTCGCGAGTTTCCGTAATTTCCGAGGATCCTAGCCGTCGGCACCTGATGACGCACGTAGTAAATCTGGCGGCTTCATACAGATTTGCATTGTACCGACCGTTCGGCGATGACCCACGACTCAGCGCTGCACATCGCGCGCAACGCGCAAGCCGAATACGGCACTCAGCAATTCGGCGGGGTCTCGGCCACGGAAGCTCGGTCGTTGCCGAGAGATGTCGCTGCGCCAGCCGCCGCCGCGGCTGCCGTGGCGATCGCAACCTACGGTCAGTTGCGCGGAACCATCGATGGGGGTTGCGCCATACGGCATCTGGTAGCAGTCCTCGACCCACTCCCACACGTTACCGACGAGATCGTACAGACCGAAACGATTGGCTTGGAAACGCCCGCCCGGCGCGATCTGCTCGAAGCCATCGTCGCAGCGGGCGGCGGTGGCTGGAAATGCGGCACGTGCACCACTCTGGTCGTAGACGTTGCCGTATCGGCACGCCTCGTCCGGATTAGTGCCCCACGGAAACGCCGCCGCACTACCTGCACGAGCCGCGTATTCCCACTCAGCCTCGCTCAGCAGCCGATAAGCTTGGCCAGTACGCCTACGCAACCACGCGACATACGCTTGAGCATCGTTCCAACTGATGCAGGCCACCGGATCGTCATCGCGCGGCGGTCGGCCGTAGCCGGGGTTCTGCCAACTGAGTGTCGTGTCGCGTTCGAGTCGTGCAGGATTCGTGCGCAGCACGTTGCAGCCTTGTCCACCGACATGGCCACTCGCTGTCACGAAGGCGCGATACTCGGCTTGCGTCACTTCAAACTGACCAGCGGCAAACGCTCGCGCGATCGTCACCTGCCGGACGGGCCCTTCGTAGCGCCCCTCCTCGCCGCCGTCGAACCCCATTGCAAACGACCCTGCGGGTACGACGACCATCGTCGGACACTCGGCGCATTCTTTGAACGACGCCCCGGGAGCGAGACTGACCGACGCGGGTGCCGACGCAATCATCGGTGCGGAGCCGGGCGCAGCGTGAAGCGAGATCGTTGCCAGCACGCTGATCGCCAGCAGCAGCCGGCACACCCACCGTGCAACTCCGCGCGCAATCATGCGACCGACTCGAGCACCTCGAGTGCCGCGCGCTCGCCGGACTCCATCGCCGCCTCCATGCCGACTTCGAGTCGGCGCGTATGCTCACCGGCAAAGTGCAACTGATGGTGTGGCTTATTGAGCGTGTTCGCCCACGCGGCGCCCCGCCAAGGCAGAAGCGCGTGACTGCAGCCGCCTTGCAGCGGTTGCTCCGCCCAAGAGTGCACGCCGATGAGCTCGAGTTTGCCGCGCGTACTGGGGCGCACTTTCCCGATGTACTCGATGGCCAAGCGCCCACGATCGGCGGGCGAGAGCGCATCCACAGCCTTCGACTTGTTACCAAACGACAGCACGCTCATCAGCTCACGCTTGCCGTCGTATTCGAGCTGCTGACGAATCAAGGAAAATGGACCGTCCGTCCACATCGAGGCTTCAAGACCGTCGTCTTCCCAGTACGGCGCTTTGATCCGCAGCCACACCTGGCTCTGGTTGTTGTAGGGCATACGCCGCACCGAGTCGGCCTGTGCGCTCGTGAGCGATGGAGTGATGGCAACATTGCGCAGCGCTGCGAACGGCACGGCAACGATGACGCGTCGCGCCAAATGCCGGCTGCCGTCTTCACAGCGCACTTCACAACCCCGCGGGTCAAGATCGATGCTCGTCACCTGATGACGCAGTCGGACGCCATCGCCTAGCGCAGCAGCCATGCGGTCGGTGAGCACCGAGGTACCACCCACCACATGTGATGAAGTGATCGCAAAGCGCTCGTAAACGTCTTTGCCTTCCATGTTTGGCAAGGCAGCGATGGCCTTGACGTCGGCACGACTACGCGTGGCCTCCTGCAACATGCGCAGCAAGCCGACGTTGTCGAGACCCGGATTGCCGAGCGTGTGATCGATGAGGCGCTGCGCAGCAGATGAGGCGCCCTGACGCTGCAGCCACTGGCCGAGCGAGAGATCGAACTCCGCAGCGCGTGGCGTGAGCCAGTCGTCAAGCGCTTCAAAGGGGCTACGGCGCTCGACGTAAAATGCACTCAGCGCCTGCGGCCCCACCTCGCGCTCACGACCTTCGAGCGGATTGTGCGGCGAGGACGCCCAAGCCTTGGCACCGATGAGCTGATCGCCGAGCACGTAGCAATACGGCGCATTGATGTGCGCACCAGGACTGAGTTTGACGCCAAGTCGCGTAGCGACGTCGCGCACGCGCGCATACATCGGGCCGATCTGCGAAGCACCGAGTTCGATGCGTGAATCAAGGTGATAAGCCGTGTTCGAGCGGCCACCCGGCCGAGGCGCAGCCTCGAGCACCAGCACCCGCAGGCCTTGCTCACGCAGTTGCGCGGCGGCGTTCAGTCCTGCGAAACCCGCGCCGATGACGATGACATCGGTGCGGTTCGTTGCGGCCCAACCGCGCGTGGCTGAAACGCCCAACGTTAAGGCGGCCAAAGATGTGCGCAACACCGTGCGCCGTGACACTGCCATAACCCCCTCCTGCGTATTCGTTCGGTGACGTTTAGGCGTCACTTTCATTCGTCGTCGCTGCGCTATTCGTCGTCGCTACGCTGCTCGGCGACATCGGCCTCGCTGACCTTACCGCCACGATTGCCCCAGCTGGTACGCAGGTAATTGGCGATTTGGGCGACTTCGTCGTCGTCGAGCGAGTCGTAGAGCGGCTTCATGTTCTTCCAGGCTTTCGGCGGCGTTGGTGTGATGACCTGCGTGCCGTAGAGAATGATGTTGATGAGCGAGTACGGCTCGGGCGATTGCACCACGGCACTGCCAGCGAGCGGCGGTCCGAGGTCCTCACCGGGTTTGGCACCGGCGCCGGTCGGCAAATGGCAGGTGCCGCAGTGGATGGTGTAAAGCGTCTCACCGGCGCCGCGTTCGCGATCCGACAGACTTTGTTCGTCACTGCGCTCAACGGCCGGCAAACTCTTGAGATACACGGCCATCGCACGCACGTCGGCATCGGTGAGTTGACGCGTGCTGTTTTCGATGACTTCGTTCATGGGGCCGAAGGATCCAGCGCGTGTGCCATGGCCCGTCTTCAAGTACGAGGTGAGATCGCCGATTGACCAGGCCCGCAGACCGCTCTGCGCCTGCGTCAGGTTGACTGCGCTCCAGCGACGCACGGCACCGCCTGAAATCTTGTCGTAATACCAACCACCCGACATCGCTTGGTCGGTCTTTTCCGCGCCGAGCAGATTGCGCGGCGAGTGGCAGGCACCACAGTGCCCCAAGCCCTCGACAAGGTAGGCACCGCGATTCCACTCCGCGCTCTGATCTTTTCGCGGCGTGAATCGCGCCGAATCAAAAAACATCGATTTCCAAGGGCCAAGCAACTCGCGCCGATCAAAGGGGAAGCGCATGTCATTGGCGGGCGCACGATACGTGGAAGCCGGAACGGTTTTGAAGTACGCGTAGAGATCCGCCAGGTCCGCGTCGGTCAATCGGCTGAATGAGGTGTACGGAAACGCCGGATACAGATGCTGACCTTGATCATCCACGCCTTCGCGAAACGCCCGCACGAATTGCGCGAGCGTCCAGCCACCGATCCCGGCTTGCGGGTGGCTCGTGATATTGGTCGAGTAGATGACACCGAAGTCGGTAGTGAACGACAAACCGCCTTCGTATGGCTTGCCACCCGAGCGCGTGTGACAGGTCTGGCAATTGGCCGCGGTGGCAAGGTAGCGCCCACGGGCGACGGCGTCTTGCGCCACGGCGTTCGCCCCTTCGGTCGCGGCTGCGATCAGCACCACCACCGACACGAACAGCCGACGCCAATCCGCCCATGCCTTGACCATTGCGATATCCGCCCACCCTCGGAAACTGAATCCATTCTAGGGGGCTATCGACGCCTGCGTGGGTCGTCAGTCTCCATGTCCACACCGTAAACCGTCCACACCGTAAACCGCAGCCACCAAGACGGCAGCCGTTGGCACTTGCAGAGCTACACTCGAGACGAGTTGGCGGCACTGCCCGTCATTACCGATCCTTTAGGGGGGGTCATCATGTTTGCGAAAATCATTCCTGTCGCCTTGCTCGCCCTGGGCTTGTTGCCCGGACATGCCGCCGCCGCTTCGCTCGCAGGCGAAATGCGTTACGGCAGCAAAACGCCAGTCGTCCCGATGGCTGAGTGGGAAATCCAACAAACCGGTCGGGGCGAACAAACCGGCGCGCGCATCCTGATCGCCGCGGGCGATAAGGAACTTGCCAAGGCGCCGGCCACAGCCGCGCGCTACGACTCGCAGACCTTCAGCTTTCCGAGCGGAGAGATCCGGGTGCTGAAGTTCCGCAAGGCTACGGGCGGCGTGCTGCACCAAATCACCAGTGAGACACAGATCTATGTCGCGAGCGGCTCCGCCTCGGTAGATGTCGCCGGTGCTCGCACCGAGTTGCAGGCGGGCGATGTGGTCAATCTACCAAGTGGCGTATTGCGCAGCGCAGCGAGCGGCGCTGAAGACACCACCGTCATCCTCTACACCATCAAGAGCACGGTGAAGGATCCGAAGGCCGTGGTCGTGCGTGGTAAGGACAACCCGCCGGCGGTCATTGAGGCCGGCGAGAAAGCCGGCGAAGGCCCCGCCAAGGTGAGCGTGCAGCGCTATGCCTACGACGGTAACTCCATCCGCGTGGCGCGTTTGTCGGGCCCGGGTCGCAACGCCACGGCTGTGCCGAAAGTCGATGCCTTGATTTTCCTGCTCTCCGGTCGCATGAACCTGCATCTGGGCGACGAGGTGTTCGAGGTGCGCGCGGGCGATGCGCTGCGCGAACCTGCCGGTATTCCGGTGTACTGGGACATCCTCGAACCCTCCTCGTTCATCGCCACGAACGGAGTGGCGCCGTGATTCGCATGAAAACCTTTGGCATGGATGCCAACGGTCGATCGACATGGACCGTCACCGAAATCCCTTTTCGCGAAGTGACGCCGCTGTATGTCGAAACCGCCAAACAGGACGGGGCGTACTGGGGTATTTCGATCAATCAGCCCGGTGAGCCGGTCGGCGGTGGGCCGAACGAAATGCACCTCACCAATCAGCCGCGCATGGTGTGGGCGATGTCCGGTCAACTCGACAACACGCTACAGAGCGGAGAGATCCGGCGCTCGGGCATGGGCGAAGGCGTCGTCGTCACCGGACCGAGCCTGCACCACTCCTCCTTTGCACGCAGTCGCGAGCCAGTGATTACTTTGAGCCTGACCTTCCCGGGTACCAACGTCTACGAGTTCAAGAAGTGAGGCTCCGCGCATGAAATTCGTCAATATCGACGTCGATGAGCACGGTCACTCGTTTTTCAAAGAGGTTGATCTACCGCAGTACGGTACGGCGCAGCGCATCTCCTCGAAGAACCAAAATGTTCTGTATTGGAAGATGGGACTCGCCAAGCCCGGTCACAAGGTGGACTTCGCCACCGTGCCCGATCTGACCTTCATGGCCGTGTTTTCAGGACAGATCAATTTCACCGTGAGCAACGGCGACACCCGGCACTTCGTGCGCGGCGACATGCTGACGCTGTGGGACATGCGCGGCCAAGGCCACAAAATCGAGGTGGTCGGCGAGGAGCCGTGTCACTTCCTGATGGTAGCGCTACCCGATAAGGGCGAGTTCAGCTGACGACGCGCGACTCAGGCGCGACGCCCGCAGAACTCGAGCCCGCTCTTGCGCAGCGGGAGACTCCGATACCGCTTGCCGGTTGCGGCAAATATGGCATTGGTGAGCGCCGCCGCCACCGGCGGAACGCCGCCCTCGCCCACGCCGCCAATGCGGTGATTGGTCTCGAGCAACACGATCTTGATCTCAGGCATCTCGGTGATGCGCAGCAAAGATTGATCGTGGAAGTTAGAGTTCTGCACCTTGCCCCCCTCGATGCTGATCTCGCCATCGAGTGCGGCACAGAGTCCGTATGAAATACCACCTTCGAGTTGCGCCTCCACAGTGCCCGGGTTGAGCACCGGCCCGCAGTCATACACGCAGGTCACGCGCTCGATGCGGATGGATGAGCCCTTCGACGACACTTCGAACACCTGACCGCAAATGCTGCCGAAGCCTGTGCTGAGCGCCACGCCACGGCCACTGCCCTTGCGCAGTGGTGAGGACCAATTCGACTCGCTAGCCAAACGCTCGAGCACCGCGAGCGCTCGCGGATTTTTGCCCAGGAGACCGCGACGGAACTCGAGCGGATCGCGCCCAGTGGCGTGTGCTAATTCATCCATCATCGATTCGGCAAAGAAACCATTCTGCGATGCACCCACCGCGCGCCAGAAACCCACCGGCACCGGCGCGGCCACTTCCACCCACTCAGCCCAACGGTTCGGCATGTCGTACTCGACAGGAATAATGCCGAAGGCCGAAGAAAAGTCTGGCATCTTCGGGTCGGGTCGCATGCCCTTGTACCCGAGCAGTGACTGCCCCGCCGTGCGACCGTGCACTGCGAGCACGCGACCTTCGCGATCGACGCTCGCGCGGTAACGCGCCGAGTGTGCAGGCCGGTAAAAGTCGTGCTGCATGTCCTGTTCGCGAGTCCAGACGAGGTTGATGGCACGGCCCTGTACTGCTCGCGCAATGTTCACCGCTTGGCGCACGCTGTCGAGCTCCCAGCGGCGACCGAAACCACCGCCACCGAACACCACATCGACCCGCACTTGTTCGATCGGCAGCTTCGTGAGTTGTGCTGCGAGTCGACGCGCGAAATCAGGTTGCTGCAGGCCGCCCCACACGAGGCACGAATCCGCCGTAACCTTGGCCACGCAGGACTGAGGCTCCATGGTCATGTGAGCAAGGTAAGGCACCTCGTAGTACACATCGATTTTTTTGGCATCCGCGCGCTGCAGCGCAGCTTCCACGGCGGCCCGATCGGCGGACACGCGCTGCGGCGGGTTTGAACCCGTCACGACGAGTGGCAATTCAATCGCCTTCGCAGCATCTGCCAGCGTGCGACGGATCGAGGCGCCAAGGCCAGCCGACGACAAGCCGCGCAGATCCGCCTCGTCGAATTCCACCTCGAGCGCTTCGGCCGCCTGACGCGCCACCCACCACGAGTCGGCAACGATTGCTACCGCATCGTCGAGCGGCACCACGGCCACCACACCCTTGCGTGAGCTGACGCTGGCTGCGTTGAAACTCTTAACGGAACCACGCAACGATTGCGAGCGACGCAGCGCCGCAAACAACATCCCCGGTTCGCGAACATCGACGGCAAACAGCGCCGTGCCATCGACCTTCGAGGGCGTGTCCTTGCGCACGTGGCGACGTCCAGTCAGACGCAACACCGAGGCATCCTTCAACCTCGGCTTGGTCGGCACCGGGAGTACCGCAGCGTCAGCGGCAAGTTCACCGAAACCGATCGAGCGACCGCTCGCGGCGTGCAACACGCGGCTACGCTCTGTACTCAACGTGTCCGCCGCGACGTTCCAACGCGCCGCCGCTGCCGTGATCAACATCTCGCGGGCGGCAGCGCCCACTTGGCGCAACGGCTCGCGATACGCGACGATCGAATCACTGCCCCCGATACGTTGTCGATGGTTGGCCGGGTTCGCGAAAGCAAGATTGGCGTGCGGCAACACCACTGTGACGCGATCCCAATCCGCGTCCATTTCGTCGGCGATGATCATGGCCAACGTGTCGAAGATGCCCTGACCGATTTCGGTCTGCGGGCTGACGATGCGCACCTCACCGTCAGCAAGAATCTCGAGGTAGGCGGCGAACGGGCTGCCGGCTGCGGGCTTCTTCGCGGGCGCGGCGGTCGTCTCGGCCGGTTCATGTGCGAACTCGCCTTCCTTGAGGAGCAGTGCGCCTGAGGCGCCCACCATCACCGAGACAAGAAAACGGCGGCGCGGCAAAGTGTCGTCGGCTGCGGAATCGTGGACGGAGTTCACGGTGGTGGTCTCACTCGATGAAATGACTGTGCGATTATAAGCGGGCTCAAGGGGGGACAAATGAGCTTATCGAAATGCTGGCGCGCCGTGTTCGTCGTAGCCGCGTGGAGTGCACTCAGCGCCGCGGCCGCACCGGCGCCCCCCGGCGACTGGCCGGCCTTCGGCAACGATCCGGGGGGTAGTCAATTTTCGCCGCTCGGGCAGATCAGCGCCGCGAACGTCGGCAAGCTTAAAGTCGCCTGGATCCACCGCTCGGGGGATGTGGCTCGCAAGGGCGACCCGCGGGGAGCGACCGCGCTCGAGGCCGTGCCCATCCATGCCAACGGCACCCTGTATTACTGCACGCCCTTCAACCGTGTCATCGCGCTTGACCCGGCTACGGGGCGGCAGAAGTGGGCGTTCGATCCGCATGCGGCGCAAGACGGCGCAGCAGCCCTCGTCTCCACGCCGCGACGCAGCGGCATCTGTCGCTCGGTCGCTTACTGGCAGGCGGCTAATCCGCAACCCGGCAAAGCCTGCGAGAAGCGCATCTACAAGGGCGACACGCAGGGCCACGTGTTTGCCATCGATGCCGACACGGGGCGCAGCTGCCGCGATTTCGGGGCCGAGCGTGGTCACCCCGGCTACGTCACGCATGCCGATTTCGACTCGCGCGGGACGAACGACAGCTCGCGAGGCATGACCTCCGGGCCGCTGGTTATCGGCGATCTCGTTGTCGCAACGGCCGGCGCACGCGACTCACTGACCGACGCCAATAACGGTTTCGTACGGGCCTTCGATGTGCGCAGCGGCGAGTTACGCTGGGAGTTCGACCCCATCCCGCGCGAGCATGCGCACGAGACGGGCGCCGCGAACGTCTGGTCGACCATCAGCGCCGACCCCGAGCGGGGACTCGTCTTTGTACCGACCACCAATCCCTCACCCGATTTCTATGGCGCACGTCGCCAGTTCGACGTTCCCTACGCCGATGCCACCGTGGCGCTGTCGGCAGCCACCGGCGAGCCCGTCTGGCATTTCCAGGCGACGCGCCACGACCTGTTCGACTTCGATCTGCCTGGCCATCCACTGCTGGTCGACATCCTGCATCAAGGACAACGCGTACCGGTGGCGATCCAACAAACCAAGCAGGGCCGCGTATTCGTGTTCGATCGCGCGAGCGGCCGCTCACTGTTCCCGATCGAGGAACGGCCTGCCCCGGCCTCGGATATTCCCGGTGAGCGTACCGCACCGACGCAACCGTTCCCGGTACTGCCGGAGCCGTTCTCGCGTCAGACCTTCACCGAAGATGACTTGTGGGGACTGACCTGGTTCGATCGCGCTTGGTGTCGTCGCGAATTCCGTAAGTTGCGCTACGAGGGTCCATTCACCCCGCCAAGCGAGCGAGGCTCCATCGTGTTCCCGTTTGGCGGCGGCAACTGGGGCGGCATCGCTTACGATCGCGTCAACAACCTGCTCATCGCCAAGGGTCAAAACCTTGCATTGCGCGTGCGCTTGATCCCCAAAAGCGCCAAAGAAATGGACGCGGGCGGCAAACCCATCGGCACCGATCTCGTCGACACGCCCTACCGTGCTGAGATGGGACTATTTGTCTCGCCACTCGGCCTGCCTTGCACGCCGCCGCCTTTTGGCACGCTGAGTGCCATCGATCTCGCAAGCGGCAAGCTGCGCTGGCAGGTACCGCTCGGCCAGTCGCGCTACAAAGGCCTGACGGCCCCGGGTTCGCTGGAGTGGGGTTCACCCAATATCGGCGGCCCCATGGTCACGGCCGGCGGACTCGTCTTCGTTGCTGCAGCGATGGATCGTCGCTTGCGCGCCTTTGACGTCAAAAGTGGCGCCGAACTGTGGCGCCACGATTTGCCGGCACCCGGCATGGCCGTACCGATGAGCTACATGGCCAACGGCCGGCAGTATGTCGTCATCGCTGCAGGCGGCAACGCACGTGTCAGCCCCGAACTCGCCGATGCGATCGTCGCGTTCGCCCTCCCACCCGTTTCGCAACCCTGACGGAGTTTCCGCATGTCGCCCACTGCACTCGAGTTCAAGCGCGGCTGGCGCTCGCTGCTGGCCGCAGCCATCGGCAACGGCTCTGGCCTCAGCGGTCTGTCGTTCTACACCTTCGGTGTGTTCGTGCTGCCCCTGTCAGCCGCATTTGGCTGGACGCGAGGCGAAGTGTCGACCGCCGCGAGCTTTCTCATTATCGGTACGGCGATCACAGCGCCGATGATCGGCTCCGTGATCGATCGCTACGGCGCGCGGCGCGTCGGCATCACTTCGATGATCGCACTCGCGTTCCTATACGCGGCGCTGACACAACTCGAAGGCACGCTCGGTGTGTTCTACGCTGCCTGGCTCGCACTGTCGCTGATCGGCGGTGGAACGACGCCCGTGGTCTGGACGCGTACGGTGAACATCTGGTTCGATCGCGGTCGCGGCCTCGCCCTCGGTGTGGCGCTTGCTGGCTCCGGCGTCGCCGGTGTGTTCGCGCCGGTGTTAATCAATCGCGTCATTGCCGACTACGGCTGGCAAGCAGGCTATCTCGCCCTCGGCGCGTTCATCCTGCTGGTCTCCGTGCCTGCGATCGCGGTGTTGCTGCAGGAGCGGCCCACAACCCCGGCAGCCTCGACGGAAGCCGGTACCACTGTGGAGCCCGCGGCACCGATGCCGGGATTGGTGCTCGCTGAAGCGCTGCGCGAAGTGGCGTTCTGGAAAATTGCCATCGGCTTTTTCTTTGTCTCGGCTGTTATCGCAGCACTCATCATCAACTTGATCCCGCTGCTGGTCGATCGCGGACTTGCGCAGCAAAACGCAGCGAGTATCGCCGGCGTCATGGGCATCGCCGTACTCGTCGGACGTGTCGCCATCGGCTTCTTGCTTGATCGTTTCGCCGCACCAACCGTCGCGCGGGTACTGCTCGGGCTATGTGCGCTCGGCTGCCTGACACTCACGCTGCCAGACGCTTCGATCTGGCTCATCGGTATCAGCGTGCTGTCACTGGGTCTGGCGGCTGCGGCAGAGGTCGATCTTGTCGCCTACCTTACCAGCCGATTCTTTGGTATGCGGGCCTACGGCGAAATCTACGGCTGGCAGTTGACCTCGTTTTATCTCGGCGCAGCCATCGGTCCGCTCGCGGCGGGCATGGCCTACGATCATTACCAAAGTTATCTGCCGACGCTGTATTTCGCGACGGGTGCGATGATCTTTGGCGCGCTGGTGACGGGGACGCTCGGCAAGCCGCGCTTCGTGCTACAGCACTGAGCAGGCTGTAACGCTGCAGGGCCGCGGGCGGCTTAACCGCCGACCGTGACGCCCTGCATGGGCTCGCCGCTGCGCATGATCGCCGACCACGAACGGTCGCCACCGAAGCGGATGCCTTTGAAGTCACCCGGCTTCTCGTCGAGTACGTTGGTGTAGAGCTTCATGCCCGTGTAGGTCCATTGCAGCTTGCCGCTCTCGAGTTTGGCGATACCCCAGCTGCCGATCGGCTTGTCGCTCGACGAAGCGTAAAACGGCTTCCACTGCGCATCGATGCACGTGCCGTCAGGGCATTTCACGCCAGGACCGCGATACACGCGCGAGCCGCGCGCATTGGCACCGAACGAATACACCGTGATGCCCTGCTGGTTGGCGATCAATTCGCCCGCGTCGGAAGGCTGCACCGTAGCCCAAGCGGGCAATGGCGGCGCAGGTTCGAGCACGATCGCCTGCCAGCCCTCGATGCCATGGCCGAAGGTCTCGCCTGCTGACACGTCGCCGCTGCGATAGCGATACAAGGGTTTACCACGATAGGCCCACTGTCTCGAGCCATCGGCGCGGGCCACGGTCGTCCAATCACCCGTCTGCCGCGTCGCGCCCCACGGCGCAGCGAGCGGCTGCCAACTACGCAAGCAATCGCGACTGTTGCAGCCCGGTGTCTTGCCGGACTTGTCGTCCTCACTGGCGTAGAGCGTGAGGCCCTTTGCGTCGGTGAGCACTTGACCGAGATACGTCGAGCGAACGCGAACTTCACGCGGTAACGGAATTTGCTTCAGCGCCGCTCGCCACACCGTACCCACACCGTCGCCGAACGTCGCACCGGGTGCATCGTCGAGCACGTAGCGATAGAGCGGTCGCCCGCGAAACGCCCACTGCAGCGTGCCGTCGGCGCGCTGCACCGTCGACCAACCGGGAGGCAGGGTCGCGCCAGTTGGGGCGAGCACGGCAGGCCAGCTCGTCGCACATGGACCCTCGCAGGCCGAGCGACCCGGCGTGCCCTCGTCGCGATCATAGAAATAGAGCGTCATGCCCTTCGCGTCGATGAACACCAAGCCATCGCCACGCGGCCGCGTCGCGATGCCCGCCGGCAGCGCCGCAGGCGCCGCGCCGGTTTGCGCGGCAACGCCCTGCGCCACACTCACCGACCACTCACCGAGCGACAGCGTAGTCAGGGCCACGGCGAGTCCGCCGGCAAGCAGTGGGCGGATCGACACGATTCGGCTCATGCGTCGACCTGTGCTCAGACGAGAATTTCGGTGATGGTCTTCGAGGTCTGCAGTGAACGCGTGCCCCAGGTGTCGATGGGCACCCCCATCACCTGCATCGCCGTCAAACCGATGCGCGTGATCGGATCGCCGTTGCCGACGACGTGCAAGCCTGTCTTCATGCGTCCACCGGCGTTACCGACCGTGAACACGGGCACGCCGTCGACGGAGTGCACGCGAGCGTAGTTGGTTTCGGTAGCCGCAAAGATCAGCATGTTGTCGAGCAAGCTTCCATCGCCTTCGCGGATGTTGGCGAAAGCATCGATGAAGGTCGCGAACGCATCCATCGTGCGGCAGTTGAACCAGAACGCGACGGGCTGATAGCCGAGCACCTTGTCCGGCGTCTCTTCGTGCGTCAGCAAGTGGTGAGTGTAGGTCTGCCCAGGACGCCGCATGTGCGAGAAATTGTCGCTGAAGACCATGTTGAATACTTTGGTCTGGTTGCACGCGACGGCCATCGCCATCATCTGCGCCATCACCTTGTGGTTGGCCACGACGGTGTCAACTTCGAGACCTTGCGGCATATCCTGCTCGGCGCCATCACGACGGGGTGCGGTCGGGATCGCGCACGACTGATTGGGCTCAGGCTTGCGCAGTTGCGCCTCAAGCTGGCCCTCGAGCTGGCGGATCGAGGTGAAGTACTCGTCGAGTCGCTGCTGGTCCGCTGTGCCGACTTTACGCAGCAGTGCCTTGCGCTCATCGGTCACGGCCGACAGCACGCTGCGCCGCACCATCATGCGGGTGTCGGGCTTGAAGTCAGCCTTGTTCGGATCAGCGAACTCCACACCGAACACTCGTGAGTACAGCCGCTCGGGCGAGGCCTCGGCGGCAGCACGACTGTTGGTGCTGCGCGCGCTGTAGTTTTCGCGGGCGATACCGCAGGCCGTAGCGTCGAGAGTCTGGAAGCGCGAACCGCGGGCGACTTGATCGGCCACCAGCAGATCGAGCGTGGGCGCGGGAATCTCGCTGTTGGTGGACGGCGCGGAGCCCGTGCGCGAGGCCACCCAGCCGCTAAAGTGCGTGTAGTTGGAGCGACCGTCGAGCGGCATGTTGAAGCCGCCGTAAAAATTCAGCCGCTTCTCGTGACGCTTGAGGGGCAGACACTCGGTCAGGAACTCGATGCCGGCCGCGGTACGCGTCTTCGGCACGATCGCGTGTCCGGGCGTGTGGCCGAGCCCCCAATACCAGGTTCCAAAGCGCACCGGCAACGGGGCGCCGGTACCGGCCATTGCCGTGCCGTTCTCGTTGAGGAAAGCATCAAGGAACGGCAAGGAGATACCCACCGTGGCGCCGCCCAAGGCGCCGCGCAGGACGGACCGACGGGTGACAGGACGCGGCAATAAAATACTCATGACTTGCCTCTCGGACTCACGTTGACGGCGGCCGTCTGGGCCGCGGGTTGCTTCACAGCATACATGGCTTCACCGAGCGCAATCTCCCGCAGCAGCGCCCGGACCTTGAATCCCTCGTCCTCAAAGCGGTGTTCGAGGTGTTTAAGGTATTTGCGCTCGTTGCGTACCGGAGTGCGCGCCGTCGCATAAGAATACAGCCGGTTGACCAGGCAGGCCGGCGCCGCCGGATTCTCACGCAGCGCCGGGCCGATCCCGGCCACGTCCTTGAAATCGAAACCGTCGAGCTCGCCGGTCGCATCGATCGGATAACCACCCTCAGAGGTGCGCAACTGACCGGCGCCGTCGATGTGCTCCATGCCTAGGCCCACCGGATCGGTGAGCTTGTGACAGCCCGCACAGGCCGGTTCGATCGCATGGACGGTCAGCCGCTCGCGGGCGGTGTGCGCCGGCGATTCAGGATCGTTGAATTTCGAGAAGTCGACCGTGCCTGGCGGGTCCGGTACGCGTTGGCAGAGCAGGATTTCGCGGATTGCCTTGCCACGCAGCGTCGGCGAACTGCGACCGGCATGCGAATGCAGCGCCGTGAAGCTGATGTGGGTGGCGATGCCGATGCGCGGGTCACCCTCCGGGAACTCGTACTCCATCCAGCCCCCATCGGGCCGCGAGACCGGTACTCGATAAATGCGCCCGAGCGGCCCGCTGAGGAAAGTCTTGCGGGTCGTGAACACGTCGCGGTAGTCGCCATCCTGTCGCAGCAACACGTCCATCAAGGTGCGCAGGGTCTGCTCGCGCGCATCGTTGGCCACCGCCGTGCTGAACGCCGGGTAGATGATCGAGTCTTTTTCGAGCCGCGCGATGTTCTCGAAGTTGAGCATGTCGTCAAAGAAGAGTCGTAGCCCATGCTCCAGCCGCGGCGAATCGAGCAGGCGATCGACCTGCGTCTTGAGCATGCGCGATGCGTGCAGTTCGCCACTCTCGGCGACGCGCAGCAGCTCGTCGTCGGGCGAGGTGCCCCACAGGAAAAAGCTCAACCGCGACGCTTTGGCATAGGCATCGAGCCGCGCCGCACCCTCGCGATCCGGATCAGGCTCGAGTTGCTCGATGACGAAAAGAAAAGACGGCGAGATCAGCATGCCGGCAAGTCCCGCAGTGAGCCCGTCGTAGAAACCACCGAGCTCCACAGCGGCATCGTCCGCAACGGCGACCGCCGCGTCCAACTCGTCTTCGCTCAACGGCCGGCGGTACAGCAAGCGACCGGTATCACGAAAAAACAGCCGTGCACACTTGGCATCGGGACGCATCGCATCCGTCGGCGCACAGGGGATGAGGAAATCGCGGTTCTCCTCGTTCGTGACTTGCGCCGCGATGGAGCGTGCCATGCGATCGAGCTGTTCGAGCCCTGCCGGCGTGATGTGGGCATCCGAGGAGCCGACCGTCAGCAGCCCGTTGGTACGCACTAGCGGATCGAACGTGCCGCCGATGGTAATCTGTTCACCAAAGATATCGGCAATGATGCGCCGGTACTGCGGCTCGGTGAGCAGTCGCATGCCAGGTTCCGCGCCGCGCGTTGCCGGCGTGCCACCACCACAGGCGGCAAGCAGCCCGAACGAGAGGATGAGTGCAAGCCACGTGACACTGCGCAAGCGACTCATCGGAACCACTCCTTGACGCGCTGCCACCAGCCTCCATCAGCGCTCAGCGAACCCGCAGCGCCGTCATGCACCACGAACGCAGACACCGCCTTGAACACGAAGGCCGAGGACAGCGAAGTGCACTTGCCGGTTTTCGGGTCGGGATAGCCATCGGCGATTTCGTGTGCCGCCACGTAGATTGAGGGGCAGTTGGAAATAGCGGTCGACTGAATCGGCCCGAGCCCGCCGATGTAGAACATGAGCTCGTCGAGATCGAAATAGCCGGCCGCCATGCCCTCGGCACCCTCGCCGTCCTTGGAGAGGTTCATGCGCAGGCGCAGGTCGCGAAACATGCGATTTTGATAGGTGTAATTGCCGTAGAACGGCAGGTTGACGTCACCGGGCTCGGTGATCAACACGCCGTTAACGATCTTGCCCCGCACCCGACTCGCGTAGCGCGACTTACCTTGGTAAGTATCGATGCGATAGCTGCCATGCGGCAGGAACCGACCGCTGCCATCGAGCGTATACAGATCGATCGATCTGTAAAAGCTGACGGTCACGTCGGGATCGTTGCGCGGGTTATCAACGCCGGTGATCTCGATCAGCGTCATGCCCTTGCCGTTTGATTTGCGGTTTTCGTTTTCGTTGGCTTCGAACTGACCATACGAGCGGAAGCCATAGACGCAACCGAGCAGTCGATACAGTTGGTTATCGACGCCTTTGGTACCATCGATGCCCGTAAATTCTTTATGCGGACAAGACCGGCCCGCAGCGACGCCATCCTTGCCGTCGAGATCCATGCCGTAGGCCTTCTGGCTCTCGACGAGGCGCAGCGGCGGATCCTTCACTATGGTCGGGTTCATGCACACGTCTTCGCCGTTCGGCCCACGGCGGATGGCATTGAAATACCGCTCGAGCCGGCTCTTCAGGCCATCATCGGTGTAACGCGCCCGATCCGGTTTGGAGAGGCTGCGCCACCAATACTCGTCGTAGCCAACGTTGAGACCCTCGGGGCACTCGTCGACGAAACGCGTCTCATAGGAGGCGATATTCCAGGTCGTAACGACGAACCCCATGGAGGTGGGGTTCGGTGCGGCGTACACCGGCGCCGCTGTAGCCACGGCTAGCACGCCAAGCAAGAACGAGTTGAGCTTCATGGCCAGTGGGTATACCAACTTTCGACCCGGCTCCGCCATGGCGAACCCGCGTCGAACACCCACCGGCTCACCCAGCGGACAAGGCGACCAAGGTCCGCGGGCTGATCGAGGCGTTGGCGGCAGAATGTGGGTCTCTTACGGTTCGACACTGCGAGGTCTCGTGTCCATCCCACTTCGTGCCCTCGGTCACTGCGTGTTCGCCTGGCTGCTCTGCGCTGTCATCGCCCCAGCCGCCGTCGCGGCTGACGACGACATCATCTACACGGCCGTGCTATCGGATGAGGATCAAAGCACGCCCACCTACAGTCCGGGCAAAGGCTTTGCAGAGCTTCGCCTCGAGCGGGCGACGCTGAAACTGTCTTGGAAGATCACCTATCAGGGCCTGACATCGCCGCCGATCGCCGCAGGCCTCTATGGCCCCGAGAACGTCGGCGCCAACGCGGGGCAGGTTGTCGATCTCGGCACGCGCGGTCTGCGCAGCCCCATCGTCGGATCAGCCATCATCAGCGACGGCGTGCTCGGCTATCTGACCACCGGTCGCATCTACGTGAATATACACACGCGCCGTTATCAGGACGGCGAGCTGCGCGGTCAGGTTCGTCGGCAGCGTGCGCCAGCCACCTCGGCGGCAGCACCGGCGCGTTAAATCACTGCTCGTAGTCGCGACGGCGCAGCAGCGGATTCCAACCCCCGCCTGCACCACCTGAGCCTGCCGCCCATTTGTCGCCACCGACTGCGCCAGGTTCACGGTCTCGGGTGTGCGTGAACAGGGCATCGCCCTTGTAGGCCCACACCCGCGCCCCATCCCCCAAGGGCGACTCGACGACAGTCCACTCGCCGGACGGCCGCGCATTGGCAGCGGCGGGTACGACTCGCCAATTGCGGCGAATGCACTCGTCGTTACAAATCAGCGTGCGAATGCGCTCGAGAGATCCGGCGAGGGTGTAGAGCGTAAAGCCGCGCCCGTCGGCGTAGATTTCCCCCATGTCGGCACGCTGGATCGTCAGCCACGCCGGCAGCGGCGCAGCCGGCTCGAGCACCGCAGCCCGCCACTCACCGCGCTCTGCAGACTGCCCAGTGCTGTCCCCGGGTCGCAAATCGCCGACATGCAGATACAGCGGCCGACCCCGATAGGTCCACTGACGCGGCCCATCCTCGCGATCGAGCGGACTGAACTCACCCACCGCATTCGCCAACAAGGGTGCAGCGAGTGGCTGGAACTCGCGCAAACACTCCTCAATGCAGCGGGGCTTGGCTGCGCGAGCGGACTTGGGCTGTTCATCCTCATGCCAGTACAACGTGAGGCTGCGCGCCTCGACGAGCGTGCGGCCGAGATGGATCGAACGCAGCGCGATTCCGGGCGGCGTGCGCAACGGAATGTGCGCCACCCGCCAGGCTTGGCCGACACGATCACCCAGCGCCATACGCGGCGCCGCATCTTTGGCGAAGGTGTAAAGCGGCTTGCCCTGAAACGACCACTGACTCGTACCATCGGGGCGGTTGATTGCGACCCAGTCGCGTACGGACGGCGCCGTTGACTCAGCGGGCAACGGCGGCCACAGCTTGGCGCACTCAGCCACACAACTCGACACATCGCGTACCGAGTCGCGCGCGTAGGTATAGAGCACTCGACCGTTGCGATCGAGTAGCGTCGCGCCCGCGGCAGTGCGCTGGACAGAAATATCTTTGGGCAGCGCAAGCTCCGCCGACCCTGCACAGGGAATGGCTGCCGTGACCAGCAGCCATACGCCCAAGCTCAACCGTGGCATTAGATGAGAACTTCGCTGATGGTCTTTGACGTCTGCAGCGAGCCGCTGCCCCAGGTCTCGATGGGTAGCCCCATTACCTGCATGGCCGTAAGACCCACACGCGACACCGGATCGCCATGTCCTGCGATGTGTTTACCCGTCTTCAACCGACCGCCGGCACGACCGATGGTCATGACCGGGATGTTGTCGACGGCGTGCACCTTGGCATAGCTCGTTTCGGCATGGGCGAAGATCAGCGTGTTATCGAGCAACGTACCGTTTCCTTCCTTTACCGACTTGAAGATGCCGATAAAGCTCGCGAGCGCCTCCATGACTCGGCAATTGAACCAGAACGCCTCCGGCTGATAGCCGAACTTCTGATCGACGGCCTCTTCATGGGTCAGCGTGTGGTGGGTATAGGCCGTGCCCGGACGGCGCAGGCTCGACAAGGCGTTGTTGAACGCCATATTGAAAACCCGTGTCTGGTTGCAGGCGAGCGCCATCACCAGCAACCGAGCCATCGCCTCGTGGTTGGCCTGCGCGACATTGATCTCGAGACCGATCGGGCCCTCGGCCGGCAGTTGCGGCTTGCGACATGCCGCGAGTACCGCCGGCTGCTGCTGTTGCAGCGCCAGCTGCGTTTCGAGCTGGCGGATGGAGGTGAAGTACTCGTCGAGACGCGCGCGATCCGCAGCACCGATGCGTCGCTCGAAGCGTTGCCGCTGCTCGCGAATGCCTGACAGCACACTCTGCTGCAACATCAGATCGGGATCCGGCTTCGCACCCGTCTTGGCAGGGTCCTGGAAACCATCACCAAAGAGACGCGCGTACAGCGCGCGAGGCGACACCTCGCCGGCGTTGCGCGTGTGAGTGTTGCGCGCGGTGAACGAGTCACGCGGATTGCCCGTGCAGCTCATGTCGATCGAGCGAAACCGCGTGTTGCCACCGATGGCATCGGCAACGAGCACATCGAGCGTGGGTGCCGGAATGTCACCCGGCAAGACGGGCGCGGTCGCCGTGCGAGTGGCGACCCAGCCGGTGTGATGAACGTGATTGGGTCTGCCATCGAGCGGCGAGTTGAAGTGCCCGAAATAATTGATCTCGTCGACGTACGGAATCAGCGCCTTGCACTCTTCGAGAAACTCGATGCGGTCGGTGCGCTCGCCAACGGCGTAGCCCGGTGTATGTCCCATCGACCAGAACCATGTGCCGAAGCGCACGGGCACAGACGCCCCCGAAGCCAACGCCTCGCCGCTCTCGCTCAGAAAGCAGTCGAGGAACGGCAGGCTCACGGCAATGGCCGAGCCGCCGATCGAGCCGCGCAGAACATCGCGCCGCGTGAATGGTTTTTTGATCAGAACGCTCATGTGCGTGGCTCCTTGCGATCGAGCAGGGCCGTGCGTACGGGCGCCACGCTGACCGCATACAAAGCATCGCTTGTGGCGATGGCAGAGATCAACTCCGGCAACCGAAAATCTTCGGCTGCGAACTCGTCCTCGAAATGATTGAGCAACTTGCGCTCGCTGCGCTGGATGGGCCGCCCCGCCGCATAAGTGTAGGCGCGGCGCACGAGGCAGGCCGGTACGGCCGGATCGTCACGCAAGGCGGTACCGAGCCCAGCCGAGTCGGTGAATCGCATGCCGTTGATCTCGCCGCTGGTATCGATGAGTTCGCCATTCTCGTAAAGGCGCTGCTGGCCAGCACCATCGAAGTTCTCCAGCGCGAGTCCGATCGGGTCCATCAATTTATGGCAACCCGAGCAGGATGGGTCGGTGGAATGGCGTACGAGCCGATCGCGGGCCGTCTTGCTCGGCGAGTTCGTATCGTTGAAAAGGTCGAAATTCACGCTACCCGGCGGGTCGGGCACGCGCTGACAGAGCAGCAGTTCGCGAATGGCCTTGCCGCGCAGCGTGGGCGAGCTCTTGCCGGGGTGCGAGTGCAGGGCCACGAAACTCAACTGGGTCTGGATGCCGGCGCGCGGGTCACCTTCCGGAAACTCGAAGGGCACCCAACCGCCGCTCGGCGACGCTGCAGGCACGCGATACACGAGGCCGAGCGGCCCGCTCATCACCGTTTGGCGGGTGGTGAAGATGTCCCGGTAGTCCTCCTCACGAACCAGCAGCATCTCCACCAACGTACGCAGCACTTGCTCGCGCGCGTCGTTCGCGACGGCGAGACTGAACGCCGGGTACAAGCTCGAATCCTTCTCGAGCGTCTGAAAGTCATCGAGCGCGAGCATGTCGGTGAAAAACGCCCGCACGCCCGTCTCGAAGCGGGTCGATGCCATCATCCGTTCCGCCTGTCGGCGAATGCCGCGCATGTCGTCGAGCTCACCGCGCTCGGCGGCGGCCAGTAGTGCCTCGTCGGGCGTAGTGTTCCACAGAAAAAGACTAAGCCGCGTGGCTCTGGAGTAGCCATCGAGCTGTGGGTTACCGGCCTCGTCCGTGACTACGTTCTCGGCGACGAACAAAAATTCCGGCGAGGCCAGCATCGCTTGAAGTCCGTATGCCAGGCCGTCGTGGAAATTCCCACGACTCGCTGCAGCGCGCTCTGCAAGCTGAACGAAGGCTGCTTTCTCGGCCGCAGCGAGTGGACGACGGAACAGGTATCTCCCGGTCTGCGCCATGAAACGACCAGCGCAATCGGCATCGAACACGGCGGTATTTGCCGGTCGACAAGGCACGAGCAACTCGCGGTTGCCCTCGGCCAAAACCTGCGTGGCGATCGCTCGGGCGAGTGCGATGTAACGCTCGACGCCGAAAGGCGTCACCGTCGCACGACCCGCACCGATGGCCAGCAGTCCTTCCACGCGCACGATCGGATCGAACCGCGCGGCGACCTCGATGTGATCGCCAAAAACATCGGCGATGGTGTTTCGGTACTGAGACTCGGTAAGCAGTCGCAGCGTCGGCGGCCCACCGCGCGTCGCTGGTTCGCGCGAGCCGCAGGCGACCAGCAACAACGCTGCGAAGGCGGCACACGCCATACGGGTCAGGCGCTTCATCGCGAGGCCCTCACCGGCGCGTCAGCCGAGTCATGGACAACGAAGGCCGGCAGCGCATCCATTCGGAACGCCGAGGAAATCGCCGTGCACTCCCCGGTGCGCGGATCCGGATAGCCATCGGCGAGTTCTCGGGCCGCTTGATACAACGCCGGACAACTCCAGTCGCCGGTCGCGATGAGGAACTCCAGCTTCAGCATGTATTCCCACCACTTGTCGAAGTCGTAGTAGCCGCCGACGAGACCGTGCACCTTGCCATCCTTCGCAGGCTTGAGATCAAGCTCCAGCCGCATATCTTTGAGATCGAGCTCTGCGTACGCCGCATTGCCGTAGAACGGCAGCTTGAGACTCAGTGGCTCAGTCTTCAACACGCCATTTTCGATGCGGCCACGGGCGACGGCGCCGTAACGCGGCTTGCCAGCCTGCATATCGACTCGATAACTGGCCCACGGCAGGATTCGGCCCGCGCTGTCGATCTGGTACGGGTCTGTGGCGCGATAGAAACCGACCTCGACGTTTGGCGAATTGCGCTCGTCGGTGACGCCTTTGATTTCGAGCAGGATCACGCCGCGACCGCTATTGCGACGTTCCTCGTTGCCGAACGTATCGAGCACGCCGTTGCGGCGCCAACCGTAGTGACAACCGAGCAGCCGGTACATCTGGTTGTCGACACCGCGCTCGCCACGCACGCCGACGAAGTTACTGTGTGCGCAGGACTTCGGTGTGGCACGACCATCACTGCGCCCATCGAGATCGAAGCCGTAGGCAGCCTTAGCCTTGACCGTGCGCAGCGGCGGATCTTTGACGAGCGTCGGATTCCAGCAAACATCTTCGCCTGTGGGGCCACGAAACACGGACACGAAGCGGCGATCGACCGGCTGCACGAGACCCTTGTCTGTCAGCTTGTCCTTGTCGGCTCGCGACAGACCCCGCCACCACAACTCGTCATTGCCGATCGCCGGACCCTCAGGGCACTCGTCCATGAACCGTGACTCGTAAATGGCGTTGTCCCAATTGGCGATCACGTAGCCGAGAGTGCGGGCCTTGCGCGCGGTGGCGACGACCGTGGGCCTCACGCCGGCGGGCGACGTCTCGACTGCAGCCGCCCGAAGCGGCGGAGGTTCAGGCAGAGCGGCGATCTGCTCTGCCGTCAGCGGCACGCGCTGGATCTGCCCTCGCAACTCCCCGGCAGGGTAGCGCGTGGTACGCACGTTCACGTACATCCGACCAGCCAGCAAATAGTCGAGTTGAGCCTCGGTCAATACTGCAGAGCCTTGCAGGCGAGAGGCCGCACCGCGCGGCGCCAGATCGATCTGCACACCGGCGTTGGTCCCCGGTCGCTGCGGGCCGTTGACCGAGATACCGAGGGCACGCGAAGTAAGTTTGTCGACGTTGACGCGCCACGAGAAGCTCAGTGTTTGCCGATCGAGCGAAAACTCGGCTCGTCCTTGGCCAGCACTCGCCACCGTCGCCGTTTGCTCGCCGGCCGACAAATCAGCATAGAAACGTACCGGGCCGAGATGCAGGTTCGCAGGCGCCGGGGCAACGATCTGTGCTGAGGCGCGCACCGGGTGCAGCACGAGGACACCCAGCATCAACACAGCCGCTGCGCTGCTCATGATCGTGGCTGCATAGACAGTGACTAGGCGATGTGCAGGATTCGACATGCAAAGTACGGTAACGGAACCTTCGAGATGACGCCAAACCTATCCGTCGCCAATCCGCTGGATGAAACCGATGGCAACGGACACAAACCGTCCAGCGTGTAACAACCCTATAGTCACGTTCGACCTTTGACGCGGTCAGACCGACTTAAACACGCCTTCCGGGGGACTCATGCACATCACTCGTCGCGACGCCGTCACCAGCCTGCTGCTCGCCGCCGCCCTGCCGCCACGGCTGCGCGCTGAGGAGCCGTATCCGCTCGCGCTCGGTCGACCGCACACCGACTTCATCCAATCGCAACTCGCCCCCTCACGCGTGCTCGGCGCCAGCAACTCGCAGCCTGGCGTCACCGGAACACCCCTTTCGTACGACGCCAAGGGCACGCGAGCCGTCAGCGTGGTGTTTCGGTTTCCAGCCAACTGGTCGATGACCCGGCCGCACTACGTCAACAGCGATCAGGAGTTCTTCGTTTTGGAGGGCGAACTGGAGATCAACGGCGAGCGCTACCGGACTGGGGATTACGCCTACCTTCCGGCAGGGTTTGCCCACCAAAGCCGCAGCAGCGGCCCGGGTGCGACGCTGCTCAATTTCTACGAGGGCGAGCATCTGGCGTTCTATGAACCGACCCCGGCAGGCATGTATCTGCCGGAAAAACTGATCCGCAAGCAGGTCACCGAAGATTTGCCGTGGCAGCCTGCCCGCGATCTGTCCTTCAACTCGCTAGGCCCCGAAGTGCAGGAAAAACGCCTGCGTCATGACGCATCCACGGGCGAAAGCACTTGGTTGATCGAGGTCGCTGCAGATTCCGCCGAGGCCGCCGGCTCACTCCGGCCCGTCGTCGCACATGCCGTCGTCGAAGAGATGTACGTGTTGCAGGGCGAGATCGCCACACCGCGAGGCACCATGAGCAGCGGCGCCTACACCTGGCGAGCGCCGGGCATGCCACGCGGGCCTTGGGCTTCGCGCACCGGTCATCGACTGCTGGTACGCAGCCGTCGTGGCGCTTTAGCAACAAAGCGCTCCGCAGAGGCCGCGCCAGTGGTCTGGGATGCGCCGTACGACCCGGTGATTCCCGAAAACATGCGCAGCTTCGCTTTCGGCGCGCGTGACCCGGCAACGCGCTACTGATCGGATCCGCTGCCGAAAGGTCGAGGGCGGAAAAAATGGTTGAAGTCCTGCGGGGAAGTGTAGTAACAATTGAGTAGGGCACTTTTACAACAACGTCGCGCCAGAGAGGGGAGCATGACAACCCACAAGGAATTGAATCGTCGCATCGCCGCGGCCGTCGCCGCCGCACTCATCGCGCCGGTTGCCGGCGTCGTCAACGCCCAGCAGGGTAACGAAGACGCCATCGCACTCGAGGAAGTCGTCGTCACTGCACGCAAAGTCGAAGAAAACCTCATGTCCGTGCCCATCTCGATCACCGCCTTCTCGGAACGGGAAATCGAGGCCGCCGGAATGAAGGATCTGAGCGACGTCATGCGCATGACGCCGAGTTTCAACTTCGTCAACCAATTCGGCGCCTCGGGGCGCAATGATCGTTCGACGAACTCTTTGGTGTTTCGCGGCTTGTACCTCAACGCAAACGCCGGCTTGAATGCCGGCGGCCTGATGTTCATCGATGGCGCTCCCGTGATCGGTGCGCAGCCGCCGCCGATCACCGACGTCGCCCGCATCGAAGTGCTCAAGGGGCCGCAGAGCGCCTATTTTGGTCGATCTGCATTCGCCGGAGCCATCAACTTCGTCACCCGCGACCCGAACAGTGAATTCGGCGGTCGCGCCTCGGTCGAGCGGTCCTCCTGGGACTCTTTCGATGCCAACCTCAGCATGGAGGGCGGCCTGACCGAGTCACTGTCCGCCCGGCTCAGCCTGCGCTCGTACAAGCGCGGCGGGCACTACACCAACTTCACCGATCCGAACGGACAGGAGCTCGGCGAACAAAACACCGAGTCGGCATCCCTGTCGATCGTCTGGAATCCCTCCGAAAACCTCAAGGTCAAGGGCTACTTCAACGTCTTCCGCAACGATGACGGCCCGCCGTCGCAGCTCGCGCTGAAGGACGAATCGTTCACCGGTCGCGCAAACCCCGACAAGACCTGCTCGCCCTTTTCGCAGGTCGCGCCGGGCACACCGATCCCTGGCAACGCGGCAACCAACACGCGCCCGACTTTCGGTTACGTCTGCGGTACGGTGCCGCGGATGAGCCAGATCTCGCCGTCGTTGGTCTCGGGTGACTGGAACGTCGACAGCTCGCCGCTCGCGCGGCAGGCACTCTTCAACCCGGCTTCGCTGAGCCCGCTTGGGGCACTCGCCGACAACTGGCTGATCTTTGATCCTACTTTCAAGAAAGACGGTGGCTCCAAGCGCGAAGCAGCCCAAGGGGACCTGCGCATCGACTACGAACTCGCCAACGGCATGTCGGTGACCGCCTTGACGGCAATGCATATCGACAAGTCCGCGACGATGATCGACCTGAACTATCGGAGCAACGTCGGCAGGGTCAATCTGTACCAGCAGATACCGACCTTGCGCCCCACGACGCCGACCTATCCGCAGATTCTACTGATGTCGCAAAGCCGGTTGCGTGACATCAGTCAGGAGCTTCGGCTGACCTCACGACAAGATGCTTCCCTTCGCTGGACGCTCGGCGCGAACTACTTCGAGGGCAGGATTCCGGGTAGCACCGTCTACGGTTGGTCACCCTCGGGTGTCGGCTTCTTCGCGGCGGTGACGGAGCAACGCGCGACCACGCCGGCGGCGTTCGGCGGCGTCTATTACGATCTGTCGGACAAGTGGACCCTCGGCGTCGAAGGTCGCTACCAGAAAGACGAAGTCGAGCAGATCCCGAAGGTGGGCACCAACGGCAGGCCAGTCACCGGCGCGGGAGCCACGGTCCTCTCGAACAACTTCAGCAGCTTCTCGCCACGCGTTTCGATCGACTATCAGCTCACCGAAGACACGCTGCTCTACGGTCTCTTCTCGCGCGGCTTCCGTCCCGGTGGATTCAATGCGGGATTGGTGACCTCCGAGCCTGCAGTCGTTGCCGCCCTGCAAGCTGCAGCGCCTTCGGCTGGCGTGGTTTACGACCAAGAGCAGCTCGACAACTTCGAAGTCGGCATCAAGTCCACATTCCTCGACGGCCGCGCCCGCGCGGTGTTCACGCTGTTCAAGAATGACTGGAAGGACGGGCAGGTCGCAAACGTCATTCCGGTAGTAATCGGCACCACGCAGAATCTGATCAACGTCGTCATCAATAACGGCGAGGCCGAACTGCAAGGCATCGAGTTCGAAGGTCAACTGCAGGTCAATCGCCAGCTCAAGCTCGCAGCGACTCTCGGTTACATCGAGTCCGAACTGACGAGTTACGGCGCTGGGAGCACGGGCAACTGCACCGATTGCAACTTCGTGTACGGCAGCTTCGCGGGAGCGATCGGCAACCAATTGCCCACCGTGCCCAAGCTCACCTATACCCTGACCGCCGAGTGGGCGGACAAGTTCGGTGCCGATCTCGAGTGGTTCGGTCGCTTCGACTTCATGCATCAGGGCGAGAAGTTCACCGACTTCTCGAACGTGACCAAGGTGGGTGACAAGCAGACCGCCAACGCCCGTCTCGGCATTCGCGCCGACAAGTGGAGCGTCGAACTCTTCGGCAACAACATCTTCAATAACGATGTGCTCGAAGCGGCGCTGCTCGGTATCGACGCAACATCATTCTTCTACTCGTTCGGACGTTTTGCACCGCAGAAGAACGAGTTGCGTGCCTCGCCGCCGCTGCCGCGATCCTTCGGCTTGCGAGCGACCTACAGCTTCTGATCCGATTAAAGATCTGAGTGGCGCATGACTGGGGCCGGGTGAGATCACCCGGCCCTTTTTTATCTGGCGCTCGCCCATCCTCTGCCTTGTTCACCCTGCGAATACCGAGTCGAATTGACTCTTACGGCCGGTGAACGCTCCGTAGTCTTGAGGTTGATACACCCGGCTTTACGGGACAACAACAACCGCTCAGGGGGCTCAATGTCAGCATCGTCTGCGCGCCGCGTTTCCGGCGCCATCCTCGCCATCCTCGCCGGATCGTCCGCGTCACTGTCGCCGGCACAAAACGCCGGTAGCGACGGCGCGATCAGCCTTGAGGAAATCGTCGTCACGGCACGCAAGGTCGAAGAAAACCTGATGGACGTGCCGATCGCCATCACCGCCTTCTCGTCAGCCGAAATCGAAGCCGCCGGCATCAAGCAGCTCGGCGATGTGATGCTCATGACGCCGGGCTTCAACTTCGTCAACCAGCAAGGCGGCTCAGGCCGCAACGATCGCTCGGCCACTTCGTTGGTGTTTCGCGGCCTGTTCCTCAATCTCAACACCGGCCTGAACGCCGGTGGCAACCTGTTTATCGATGGTGCTCCCGTGCTTGGCGCACAGCCGCCGGCCATCGTCGACGTGGAGCGAATCGAAGTGCTCAAAGGCCCGCAGAGCGCCTACTTCGGCCGCTCCACCTTCGCCGGCGCCATCAACTTCGTAACCCGCGAGCCAGGTCAGGACGTCAAAGGCAAGGTCATCGCTGAAGTCAGCTCTTGGGCATCGTACGACGTCAGCGGCAGCTTCGAAGGTGGCCTCACCGACAACATTGCCGGTCGCATCACCGTGCGCGACTTCAAGCGCGGCGGTCAGTACACGAACTTCGCTGACTCGAGCGGCAAGAAACTCGGTGAACAGACAACGCAATCGTTCTCTGCGGCGCTCGTCTTCAAGCCGTCGGATTCTTTGAAGATCAAGGCCTACGTCAACGTGTTTCGCGATGATGATGGCCCGCCGGCACAAGGCGCGCTGAAGTCTGACTCCTTCTCCGGTCGCGTCCCCGCCGATGGCACCTGCGTGCCGTTCTCGCAAGCGCCCGCCGGTACAGCGGCTCTTGGTCAAACGGCCAACTCCCGCGCGTCTTTCGGCTATATGTGTGGCGAATTGCCCACCATGGCCACCATTCCGCGCAGCATCATTTCGGGTGACTACGACACCTCGAACCCGAACACCTACAAGGCACTGTTCGAACCGAATCCGCTCTGGACGCGATTCGAGACAAGCTTCAATCAAGACGGCGGCATCAAGCGTGAGGCGCTGCAGGCAGACCTTCGGGTCGATTACGACTTCGCCGGCGGCTACTCGCTGTCGTCACTGACCGCG
>JBJTBK010000139.1:0-5556 GCA_046091245.1 Nevskiaceae bacterium
ATCTATGGCCTGTTACTGGGCTTCGCGATGATGTTTCCAAACCGCAAGGTCGTGCCGCTGATACCACCGATCCCGATGCCTGCCTGGCTTTTCGCGTTGATCTTTGCTTCGGTCGAGCTCTACTTCGGCGTCACGGGCACGGCAAGTGGCATCGCACACTTCGCGCACCTTGGCGGCATGATCGGCGGCTGGCTGATGATGCGCCACTGGCGCCGGGCCTCGCGCTAGTCACCGCGCTCATTCGCCATGGTCAGATTGCCCGCCCCATAAATCGATCCGCTGCCATCGATCCGATCGCCAGCGGAGGAACATCACCGTGCCGAGCACCATCACGTAGCTCATCAGCGCCAGCCAACCGCCGAGAGCGCCAAGGCCCCACTGCGGCAGCCCGCTGATCCACGCCTGCTGCTCGTTGAACACCAGCATGTGGGCCAAGGGTATGAACAGTAGCCACGACAGCACGACTGCTGAAATCGCAGGCACGCGGGTGTCCCCGGCCGCGCGCAAACAAAAACTCGAACCAAAGTTCAAGCCGTCGAACAACTGGTACGCCGTGGCCGGCCACAGCAACAACAACGCAAGCTGCACGGCCGCCCCGGCAGAGGCATCCGCGCTCGATAGAAACCACGGCAGCACCCACGGGCCGAACAACAGCAACAGCAATGCGACTGAAGTCATGAAGCCTGCGCAGCACAGGATGATTGACGTCCCGAGGTGTCGCGCCCAGGCGCGATCCCCCGCACCGATCGCTTGTCCAACCACCGAAGTACCGGCGGTGGCGAGCCCGATTGCCGGCAGGTAGGCGAGCGAAGTCAGCATCATCACGATTTGCGTCGCCGCGGCACCGGCCGTATCAACGCGCGTCACCATCAACTGCATCAGCGCCACACCGAGAATGTCGGCGCCATACATGACGCCGATCGGTAAACCCACCATGAGCTGTCGACGGATCATCGAGCCGCGCGGGCGCCACGTCAGACGCGTGCGATAGCGCTCCGCGATCGGCCCCCACCACAAGAGCGCAAGCCCTACCAGCAGCCCGACGAGTTGCGCCAAGTTCGTGCCCCACGCGGCACCACTCATGCCCCAGCCCAGGTAAAACATGAAAAATTCATTGGCGGGTACATTAGCGACGGTCGTGACGAGGGCGACGATCAGCGTGACACGCGTCGCACCGATGGCATTGAAGAAACTCATCGCGGCCCAGGTCATCGCGCCGAGAAACGCCCCCCCGACTCGTGGCTCCCAGTACTCGAGCGCCAGATGCTCGATGCTGGCCGGCAAGCCGAATACGGCAATCAGCGGCGCACCGAACGCGGCCGCGACCAAGAACAGCGGGATGGCGGCCAGCGATGACCACAACCCATTCCAGGCAGACTGAGACGCCCGGCGGCGACGCCCGCCTCCCTCAGCTTGCGAAGCGAACGTCTGCACGGCGAGGCCGACCCCGCCCAGCACAAGCACGACGCAAGTCACCAACCAGTAAATCGCGCCAATGGCCGCGACAGCCTCGGTGGACAAGCGACCGATATACCAAGTGTCGGTGAGGCTCAAGATTGACTGGATGGCGTTCGTCACCATCAAGGGGGCCGCGATGCGCAGCAACGCCCGCCAATCGACGCGCAGACGACCGTCGGCGGCCACGCGAGCCGCCGGCAATGTACCCGGTGTCGTCATCGCGGCGGTGCGGCGGATTCCCGGTCGCCGAACACCGTACCGAGCCATACCGCGATCGCCAACATCAGCGCGCTGACCCCTGCGAGTACCCACGCAACACCCGCGAGGCCGAAACCCGCAACCAGCGGATATGCAATTTGACTCAGGCTGTCACCGCCACGCTGCAATAACGTGTCGATCAAACTCTTGCTTTTGAACTTGCTCTCGGGGTTCAAGATCGTGAACAGCATCTCGCGCGTCGGCTTGAACAAGCCGTAGTCCACCGCTCTACGAAACACCTGCGTGACGATCAGCACCAGGCCGACCGGCACGAGCGCCAACAACACGAGCGAGGCGATCAGTAGCGTGGGCACGAGTCCCAGCGCAGCGCGCAAACCGCCACGACTCGCCACAAGGCCGACGATGCCCGCCTGAAACACCAGTGCCAACAGACTCACGGCGAGATCGATCCGCGCGAACAAGGCGGCACGCTCGGCAAGCGTCTGATACGCCGATTCAACGTACTTCGCCTGTTCCTGATACATGAAGCCGCCCAGCACTTGACCACCCACGATCAGCGCTGCGATGGCGAGCAGGTAGGGCGAGGTAACAAGCCGACGCAGATCGTCGATCGCCCGACCGCCCACCGGCAAGGCGAGTCGATCCCGTCCCTGATCGGGCCCGCTCGTGACGCCGTACTCCAAACGCTGCGCTCGGCGTCCGAGCACGATCGCGAACGCGATCAGCGCACACGCAACGAAAATCGTCGGGCTCGGGCCGAGCTGCTCGACGAAGAGCGCATTGAACAAGGGACCCGCAATCGCGCCCGCGCTGCCGCCCGCGGCGATGAAGCCGAACAAACGTTTCGCTGATTGCGAACGCCAGGCATCGACCATGACGCTCCAAAATACTGAAACGATGAATAGGTTGAGCGAGGTCACGGCAACGAAATACGTAGCGGCAAGCACGCGATTGCCCGGTTCAGCACCCAACCCCGCAGCGAGAACGCAGAACAGCACGACCACGGCTGAATAGATCACCGGAAACAACCAGCGTCGCGGCAAGCGCGCGACGATGAACCAATACACGGGAAGAATCACCATCATCACGACGAAGGTGATGTAAAACAGCGTGGCGATGAAATCGCGCCCTACTTCGAGGGCAAAAGCCTCACGCAGGCTGCGCAGCATGTAGTAGCCGGCGAGCAGCAGAAAGTAGGCCGCAGCCGCAGCGAACAACGCGGGCGCCTCCCCCGGCTCGACGAGCGCGCGCCATCGACCCCACAGACCACGCGGGGTCACGGCGTGAGGCCGTCGATCAGCAAGGGCTTGAGGGAGTCCTGACCGACGACATAGGCAATGCGACCGACGACATCACCGCTTTTCGGCGTGGCGCTGCCGTCGGCGGAAATCTTGGCCGACACCTCAACGCGATCTCCTGCGCTGATCGCAAGCCCCGGCACCATGCTGTCTTGCGGACCGAGTTCCACGGTGACCGGCAACGCAGCGGGCAAACGCTTTACCGCGAGCGGCGGCCCGGGCTGGCCAGGCTTGCGTACGAAAACGAACAAGGTCGCGCCAGGGGTGACTCGCGAGGCATAGGTCGGTGCAATAGTGATGCTGACTCGCACCCGCGCCTCGCCGCTCGCTGCCTGAGTTGGGGTGGACCCGGCGTCCGCACCAGCCGACGCCGCGGCAACCGCTGCCGGCGCACTCGTGCCCGCCCGCAACACATCGATCTGTTGCTCCAGAATCGGCCGGATATTCTCCGGCGGATTCAGTGCCAAGAGAGACTGGAAACGGCTTATGGCGGTCGCTGTATCACCGCGGCGCTGCGCGGCCACGCCGGAGAAAAACAACGCTCGCTCCGAATCGGGCGCAAGCACCAAGGCCTGCTCGAAAATTCGCCCAGCGCGCTCGTCGACCACGCCGTCAGCTTGCAACACCATGGCCTCGGCCAGGCCGATCAACGCCTCGGCGTTGCGACCCCCCTCGAGGCGATCGGCACGCTGATACGCGCGCTGCGCGAGCGGAAATTGCTCCAGTGCCGAGTACGAACGGCCAAGCATCAACCAGCCGGCGACATCGTTGGGTTCGTTCTCCAGACGCTTCGCGAGGCGCTTGACCATAGCCGCGGGCGAGTCAGCCACCGAGGGTGCATCGGCCGGCCAACTCCAGCGACTCCATACGAGGTAAAGCCCGACCGCCGCCGCACAGAGTGCTAACCCAAGCCCTAGCGGCAAGGCACGGCTTTGTCCCGCTGACCACAAGGGCCGCAACATCCACGCGACCGTGAGCAGCGAAAGAACAATGGCAACGATCAAAAACAGAGTCATGGTGCGGGATCATCCGGCGAGGTGGTGTCGGTCGCGGCGAGGCGTGCGCGCTGGCGCAGCACGCGCACGGCGACGGCGAGTCCGAGTAGTAACAGGATCACCGGCGCGGCCCAAAGCCAAGCATTGCGCCAATTGAACACCGGTCGAAACAGGATGAAATCACCGTAACGAGCCCGCAGGTGCTCACGGATTTCGGCATCGGTTTTACCAGACTCAAGCAACTCGCGAACTTCACGGCGAAGATCACCGGCGAGACCGACCGGAGAATCGGCGATCGACTGGGTCTGGCACTGCATGCAACGAAGCTCGTGCGTCAGATCGCGGTAGCGCTCTTGCAACGCCGGATCGGACAACTCGATCGGGTCAATGGCAAGCGCGCTACTCGAGAGCAGCAGCGCCAACAAACCCACTCGACAGACTCGCAGCCACCGCGTCATTGGCTCGCTCCGGCGGTACTCGGCAATCGCGCGAGAAACTCGCGCTCCCAGACTTCGGGCGTCATTGCCCCCACGTGCTTGTGCACCACGATGCCTCGATCGTCGATCAAAAATGTTTCAGGCGCACCGTACACGCCCCAATCGATCGCCTCACGACCGTCGCGATCAGCGACCCCCACCGAGTAGGGGTTACCCAGTTGTTCAAGCCAACCGAGTGCGGCGCTGTCTTCGTCTTTCCAGTTGAAGCCGATGAGCGGTAAGGCCCCCGAGTCAGCGATGCGCAGCAACATGTCGTGCTCGACGCGGCATTCGGGACACCAGGTACCCCAAACGTTGATCGCATGCCAACGGCCGGCGAGCGAGGAGGAGTTGAACGACTCGTTGCTGCCGAGCACGGGCAGCGTGAATTGCGGCGCAGGCTTGCCGAGCAATGCCGAGGGAATCACGGTCTTCTGTGGCGCGCGCTGAATGCCGATGAACAGCACGATCACGAGCAGCAGGAACACCCCACCCGGCAGCAGGTAGCGGTTCATGCACGCGGCTCTCGCCGATAGCGTCGGTCGCAGGCGGCCCAGATGCCGCCGAGCGCCATCAGCACCGCCGCGAACCAGACATAGTTGCTCAGCGGCCGCACCTGCGCCCGCACACTCCAGCGCCCGGCCCCAAGATCCTCACCGATCGCCACGAACACATCGCGTGTCAGCTGCATGTCGATACCGGCCTCGGTCATCACCTGTCGCTGCACCCAATAATTGCGCTTCTCCGGATACAGCACGCCGACGGGTTTGCCGTTTTCGGTGACCACTACTTCACCGCGCAGCGCGTCGTAGTTGGGGCCTTCGACGCCGCTCAAACCGGTGAGCCGATACTCGAACTCACCCACCTGCCCAGCCTCGCCCACCGCGAGCGCGAGGTCACGCTCGCGGGTGTAGGACTCAACGGCCGTGATCGACACCACGAACACCCCGAGCGAGGCATGCGCCAGCGCCATGCCCAGCAGCGCCGGAGTCAGCGTCAACTTGCGACGCCAGCGATCGATCGGATCGATAAGCGGAGACAAGATCAGCCAGACACCGAGCGCAAATCCCACGGGCGTGAGGATTTTCGCACCCTCCCAGACCCCGAGTA
>JBJTBK010000140.1:0-3744 GCA_046091245.1 Nevskiaceae bacterium
ATTCCGCACAACGGCTGTCGTCCGCCCAAGAAGCGTCGCGTCTGACGCCGCGTCGCAAGAGGATTCATTCATGGCCCGTTATATTGGTCCCAAGTGCAAGCTCGCTCGTCGCGAGGGCACCGATCTGTTTTTGAAGAGTGGCGTCAAGCCGCTCGAGTCCAAGTGCAAGTTCCAGGTGCCCCCCGGGGGCGTCAAGAGCGAGCGCAAGACCCGCTTGTCGGAGTACGGCAGCCCGTTGCGCGAGAAGCAGAAGTTGCGCCGCATGTACGGCGTGCTCGAGCGGCAGTTCGCCAACTACTACACCGAGGCGGCCCGCCGCCCGGGTGCCACGGGCGAGAACCTGCTGAAGCTGCTCGAGTGCCGGCTGGACAACGTTGTCTACCGCATGGGCTTCGCAGCCACCCGTTCCGAGGCCCGCCAGCTCGTCAGCCACAAGGGTGTCGAGGTCAATGGCGATGTGGTCACCATTGCCTCTTGTCAGCTGCGTCCGGGCGATGTGGTGCAGATTCGCGAGAAGGCGCGCAAGCAGTTGCGCATCCAGAATGCGATGCAGATCGCCTCGCAGGTCGGCTTGCCCGAGTGGGTCGAAGTGAACGACAAGGAAATGAAGGGCGTCTTCAAGCAGGTGCCGGCGCGGGATGACATCCTGCCCGACATCAACGAAAACCTGGTCGTCGAGTTGTACTCGAAGTAATGCTCGGCTACCGAGAGAGGATTTGAACATGCAAGGATCCGTTACCGAATTCCTCAAGCCGCGTGTCGTGAAGGTGAGCCCGCTCGCGCCGCGTCAGGCCCGCGTGGTCATCGAGCCGTTCGAGCGTGGCTTCGGCCACACGCTCGGCAATGCGCTGCGTCGCGTGCTGCTTTCGTCCATGCCGGGTGCTGCGATCACCGAGGCGGAGATCGAGGGCGTGCTGCACGAGTACACGAGCATCGAGGGCGTGCAGGAAGACGTCGTCGATATGCTGCTGAATCTCAAGCAAGTCGCCATTCGCATGCACACGCGCGATTCGGCGGAGCTGCGCTTGTCGAAAAAGGGCCCGGGCCCCGTCACCGCAGGTGACATTCAGACCGACCATGACGTCGAAGTGGTCAACCCGGAGTTGATCATCGCCAACCTCACCAAGGCCGGCGAACTCAACATGGTGCTGCGCGTGGAGCGCGGTCGTTGCTATCGCCCAGCCTCGCAGCGTTTGGCGTTCGAGGAAGTCAGCCGGCCGATCGGTCGACTGCAGCTCGATGCCTCATTCAGCCCGATCCGTCGTGTCACATACTCGGTGGATGCGGCTCGCGTCGAGCAGCGCACCGACCTCGACAAGCTGATCCTCGATATCGAGACCAACGGCACCATCGATGCCGAAGAGGCGATTCGGCGTGCAGGCAGCATCCTCAAGGATCAGCTGTCGGTGTTCGTCGATCTGCAGGGCGAGGAAGAAGCGGGCGGCAAGTCCGAGGCGGCCCAGTTCGATCCGATCCTGTTGCGTCCGGTCGATGAGCTCGAGCTCACGGTGCGCAGTGCCAACTGCCTCAAGGCAGAGAACATCCACTACATCGGCGATCTCGTGCAGCGCACCGAGGTCGAACTGCTGCGTACGCCGAACCTCGGCAAGAAGTCGCTCACCGAAATCAAGGAAGTGCTGCAAAGCCACGGCTTGATGCTCGGCATGCGTCTCGATGGTTGGCCGCCGGCGGGACTGCGCCATGACGAAGATCGCGGCCTGATGTGATCCTGTGATGCGCGCTGCGTGAGCGGCGCGCATCAGACTGAATAGAGGTTAGTTATGCGTCATCGACTTACAGGGCGGCAACTGTCGCGCAACGCTCCGCACCGCCACGCGCTCATGCGCAACATGAGTGTGGCGCTGCTGCGTCATGAGACCATTCGCACCACATTGCCGAAGGCCAAGGAACTGCGTCGGGTGGTCGAGCCCCTGATCACGCTCGCCAAGACCGACAGCGAAGCCCGTCGCCGTCTCGCGTTCGCACGTTTGCGCGATGCGGATGTGGTGACCAAGCTGTTCGCCGATCTCGGCCCGCGCTTCAAGGCACGCGCCGGTGGCTACACGCGGATCCTGCGCATGATGCCGCGCCCGGGCGACTCGGCGCCGATGGCGCTGATGCAGCTTGTCGACAAGGCTGCAGCGCCTGCCGCCGAAGAGGCTGCTCCGGCCAAGGGCAAGAAGAAGGCCAAGGCGGCGACCAAGTCATCTGCCAAACCGCGCGCCCGCAAGGCTGCCGCAGCCTGAGGCGAAAGTCGGTAGGACTACCCGCCAGCAGAGCGGGTCGCAAGTGGCAGTCGTTCAGTGACACGAGGCCGATGTCTTCCAACGAGGACATCGGCCTTTTCTTTTGTCGCGGCGGCCTCGCGCGTTAACATGCGCTCCTTGAGGAATCGCCGTCAGGGCATCACAGACAGGGGGAGCGAACATGGGAACTTCGCTCGGTATGGGTCCGGACGGCACGGAAATCGTTTTGAAGTGGGGCGCCTTCGTGCAAACCATCTTCGACTTCACGCTGATCGCCGCGGCACTGGTCATGGCCATCAAGGCCATCAACCGACTCAAGGACGCGCCTGCGGAGCCTGCCGCACCGCCCGCGCCGCCGCGCAACGAAGTGCTGCTCGAAGAGATCCGCGACCTGCTGAAAAAGTAATTACGCCGAGGCGAATGCCCGGCGGGTCAGGTTGTCGTGACCGTCCGCCGTAATCGCCAGGTTGTCTTCGATGCGGATGCCGCCAAATCGGCGTAGCTGATCGACCCGCGCCCAATTGATGCGCGCCGCGTGGCCGCCCTGCCGCTGGGGTTCGAGCAGCGCATCGATGAAGTAGAAACCGGGCTCCATCGTGACCACGAACCCGGGCTCGAGGCGTCGGGTCAGTCGCAGTGCCGGATCACGCGGCGGCTTGGGCAAGGTGCCCCCCTCGGCGTCGGCGAACAGGCCACCGACGTCGTGCACCTGCAGGCCCAGCATGTGGCCAATGCCGTGAGGAAAGAACAGCCGCGAGACACCCGAATCGATGGCTTCGTCGGCACCGCACCGGATGACCCCGCTCTCGCACAGCAGGCCGGCAATGCGTTGCACTGCGGCCAGGTGGATGTCGCGCCAGTCGGTGCCGGGCTTGGCGAGATCGCAGAGTCCGAGCTGCAGCCGATCCATGGCGCCAATCAGCGCGGTGAACTCGGCATCGTCAAAGGCCGAGGTGCGGGTGATGTCGCTGCCGTAGCCTGCATGGCTCGCGCCGGCATCGAGCAGCAGCGAGTGATGCTGGCGGGGGCGCTCGCGCTGCAGAATCTGGTAGTGCAGCACCGACCCGCCTTCGTTGAGCGCCACGATGCAGTTGTACGGCAACTCCTGTTCCCGTTGCCCGCAAGCGGCCGCAAAAGCCTGGTGAATGTCGTACTCGCTCCCGCCGGCTCTAAAGCAGGCCTCGGCCGCGCGGTGACCCCGTGCGCCGATCCGGTTGGCCTCGGCCAAGCATTCGATCTCGTAGGCGGTCTTGCACCCACGGGCGTAGTCAAGTCGGCGCAACAGATCAGGCGGATTGATGCTGGCGAGTCCCCAGTCGAGCAGTTCCGGTAACAGATCGCCGATCCAGGCGGTGTGACCGAGGTCGGTCGGCAGCGCAGCACGCGCCTCGGCGCGCGAATGCACCTCGATGATGTCGAATTCGCGGGTCCATCCCCCCTCCGGGAGTCTGTTTGGCAGATACCAGAAGTCGGTGGCGACATGGAAAATCAGTTGCGG
>JBJTBK010000141.1:0-16765 GCA_046091245.1 Nevskiaceae bacterium
CCAGCGACATTAGCCAGGCTGACGCGCGCAGCCGCAGCCTCTGCGGCTCGTACCGCGGCTCCGTAGCGACCACTGCCCGCCGCCGGTCACCCAAGATCTCCACCGACAACTCCGTTCCGGCTGCTGCGAGATCGGTCCGCACATACGCGAGCGCAATTCTCGGCTGCAGGCGGTAACCGTAACCACCGGAGGTTTCGAGGCCGTCCTGCTCGTCGCCGCGCATCAGCAGCAGTGCGAGCGCCGCTGAGGCCACCATCAGAAATACGCTCACGGCGTTGAGCACCGGCGTCGCGCCGTCACGCATGCGGCCGTACATCATCACCGTGAGCGGTGAGTCGGCACCGACCAGCATCAAGGTGGTATTGAAGTTCTCGAACGACATCAGGAACACGATCGCCGCAGAGCCGATCAGTGCCGGTTGCAAGTAGGGCAGCGTGATCGTGCCGAGGACCGCGAGACGCGAGGCGCCGAGATTGTAGGCGGCCTCCTCGAGGGTGCGGTCGAATCGTTTCAGTCTTGCGCTGATCGTGAGTGTCGCGATCGCGATCAAATAAGATATTTGACCGAGCACGACGAGGGGTAGGCCAGGCCGCAGAAACTCGACTTCCCAGCCAAAGAGATCGCCGAGCAGATCGGCGACACGGCTGGCAAAGGCCAGGATCGAAATGCCGAGGATCACCCCGGGAATCACGAGCGGCACCAACATCAGTAGCGACAGCAAGCCCTGTCCCCGAAAGCGCATCCGCTCCATCAGAAATGCATTGGTGGTGCCAATCACCACCGATAGCAGCGTGACCCAGCTGGCGACGAGGAGACTCGTAAGAATGCTGCCGAGCAGTTCCTCATCGCGAAAGAGCCCCGTGCGCGCGAGAGACTCATTGCCAATGAACCAGTCGAGCGTGAAACCCTGCCAGGGCGGGGCCGGGTACGGGGCGTTATTGAAGGCGAACGCGGCGACCGTCGCGAGCGGCATGAACAAGAACAACAGGAACGCCAGTACGAACAGCACGGTGGCTGCTTTCAGCCACCACGGTCTTGGCAGCGAGGGAATCACGACCGGCTCCTCATGTTCGACTCATGACGTCGGAAAACTTTTGTCCGCTCAGTCGCAGCCCGAGCCAGACCATGGCGCTCGACAGTGCGAGCAGCAGGAAGCCAAAGGCGGCACCTTGTTCCCAATTGAAGCGAGTGATGAACTGGGTATAGATCTGCTCGGTGAACCATAGCGAGTTCTTGCCACCGAGCAACGAGGCCGTCAGGTAGTTGCCGAGCGTCAGCATGAAGACCACGATGCAACCGGCCGTGATGCCAGGCAAGGCATGCGGAATCACCACCGTACGCAGCACGGTCCAGCCGTTACCGCCGAGGTCGTAGGCGGCCTCGATCAACGAGTCATCAAGGCTTTCGAGACTGCCGTAGAGCGGCACCACCATGAACAGCAGCGAGGTATAGACGAGCCCCACGAGGATGGTCGCATCGTGATAAAGCATCTCGATGGGCGCTTCGGTCAGCCCTAGCGAGACAAGCAGGCCAGGCAGCACACCCGTCTCGCGCAGCAGGATCATCCAGCCGAGCGTGCGCACCGTCTCGCTCACCCAAAACGGTATCAAGCACACCGCGAAGAGCAGGGCGCTCAGCCGGCCCCGCGTGAGTTTTGCGATGGTCCAGGCAATCGGAAACGCGAGCAGCAGGGTCAGCGCGGTAGCGATGAGTGAGATCAGCGCCGTGCGCACGAAGACATCCCAGTAGAGCGGTTCGGCAAAAAAGGTCCGGTACTGCTCTAGGCCGAGGGCATATTCGCCGGGTCCTGTGCGCTCACGGAAGGAGAGCAGCGCCAGATCGACATGAGGCAGCACGATGAGTCCGAAGAGCCAAAGCAAGGCGGGTGCCAACAGCAGCCATAGCAGCAGATAGTGCGATGCCCGAGTGCGGGTCTCAGCCATGGCGCGCCGCGTCGGCAAAGCATACGGCTCGTTCGGGCGCGAAGCTGAAGATCACCGTCTCGTCGACCTTGAGATCAGCGAACCGTCCCGTCTGTGGTAACGCGACGCGGAATTCGGCGCGCGTTCGACTCTCGCGCAGCAGCACGGCTGAGTTGGCACCATCAAACAACAGACTCTCGACGATGCCCTGATGCACCGGCGCCTCGGCAGGCAGGGCGAGTTCGTTGAGGCTGCGACCAAGTACAGTGACCTCGGGGCGAACGAACGCCGTCGCAGCATCGCCTGCCGCGACCGCACCGTGTCGCTGCGCACGCACCGTCCAGCCTTCAGCGGTAGTCACCTCGACGCAGTCACCATGGATCGCCGAAACGCGACCGTCGATGCGGTTATTCGCGCCAACGAACCCTGCAACGAATGGGGTCTCAGGGCTGTAGTAGAGCTGCTGCGGGGTGCCGACTTGCTCGAAACGCCCATTGTTCATCACAGCCACTTGATCGGACAGCACGAGCGCTTCTGATTGGTCGTGTGTGATGTACACGAAGGTGGTACCAACAGCCGCCTGTAGTTGCTTCAGTTCGATCTTCATGCGCTCGCGCAGTTTCAGATCGAGTGCACCCAAAGGTTCATCGAGTAGCAGCAGCGTCGGCTCGAGCACGAGACTGCGCGCGATGGCCACGCGCTGACGTTGACCACCCGAGAGTTCGTCGACCCGCTTGCGCGCCGAGCCCGGTAACCCCACTCTTTCGAGCATGGCCTCGGCCTTGCGATCACGCTCCGCGCGCGGCACACCGCGATGGGCAAGGCCGTAGCCCACGTTCTCGCCGACCGACATCATCGGGAAGAGAGCGAGCTGTTGGAACACACTGGTGCCGGGTCGTCGGTTGGGCGGTCCGCCCCGCATGATGCGACCGCCGATGTCGAGATCGCCGGAGTCGGGCTCGATGAATCCCGCGATCATGCGCAGTAGCGTCGTCTTGCCGCAGCCCGAGGGCCCGAGGATCGAGAAAAAACTGCCGCGCTTGACGCTGAACGACAAGGCATCGACGGCGGTGTGGCTCCCGAAGCGTTTCAGCAGCGCTTTGGCCTCGAGGTCCTTGTCGAGAGTCTCCGCCACGGACGTACGGCTACTTTGCAGCCTTGACTCGATCAAGGACACGTCCCTCGATCTCTTCGAGACCTGGCGGAATGGCCGGGTACCACCGCACGCTCTTGAAGCCGTCGGGGAAACTCGCCGCGAACTGTGCGCGCAGCACAGGGTCGGTCAGCTTGTCGGCATCCTTGGCAGCCGAAAAATTACCGATGGATTTGGCGATGCGTGCGGCAATGTCGGGCCGCAGCGTGAAGTTGATCCAGGCGTAGGCAGCGGCCTCGTTCTTGCCTCGGGCCGGTAGCGCGTAGGTGTCGAGCCAGCCGAGTGCGCCGGATTTCGGTGCGATGAACTGAATGTCCGGGTTCTCGCGGTTGAGTCGCCAGCCGCCCGAGTCCCACATCATCGCGGCATGGAGCTCACCGGAGCGCATGCCGTTCAGCAATTGATCGCGATTGTCGAAGAAAAAGCGGAAGTTGCTCTTGCAGGTGATGAGTTTCGCACCTACCTGGTCCATCAGCGCAGTGTAGGCGGCACGGTTACCGTAAAGTGCGAACGGATCTTTGCCCATCGCAAAGGCAAAGGCCATCAGCGTGGGGCGACGCAGTCGTACGGAGGTTCGGCCCTTCAGATCGGGTCGACACAGATCAAGGTAATCATTGATTTTGGTCCGCTTGGTGTTGACGACGAGCCCTTCGGCGCCCCACACGTAGGGCAGGGCGTACAGCTTGCCGTTGACCGTGGCGTTACGACGCACCGTGGCGAGCAGATCGGACTGGATGCGCTCCGTACGCACCTTCGACAGATCGATCGGCTTATAGATGCCGAACTCCTGCTGTGGACCGGCGATCCGATCTTGCGAGGGTTGCGCGAGATCGAAGCCCGCGCCGCGCGTCGCTCGCAACTTGGAGATCATCTCCTCGTTGTTCGACAGTGCCACCTCTACCTTGATGCCGGTTTCCTTGGTGAACTGCGCGGCAACGTCGGCGGGCACGTAATCGGCCCAGGTGATGATGCGCAGCGTTCCCGAGGTTTGCGCTGCGGCGGACGTCGCGGCAAGGCTCATCGCCAGCAGCGCAGTGAGCCCTGCTGCGATGATCGATTTCACAGGGCGCGAGCTCACGATGCGCGGGCCTCGGCGAGTGGGTCGATACCTGTTGCACGGGTTTGGTCGGCCACGATCTGCCGTGCCGACCGGAAATAGTGGAACGTCGCCCAGAGTCCCGTCGGCACCAGCCATAGCATCGCCGTGCGTAGCGACTGCGCGTTGTCCATACCGGTAGAGGTGTAGTGATCGCTGAGCAAACCCACGAGCTGTGGTGCAATGATCAGGTTGCCTACGTTGGCCACGAACAGCGTGAACGCGCAGAACATCGCACGCATGCGCGGTTCGGCGAGGTTGTTGAGCAGGCCGAAGCAGGGGCCGATGTAAAAGTAGATGGACGGGATGAAGATCCAGAACAGCATCTCGATGGTCTCGAGCGAACCGCTGGTGTAGATGAACCACGACACCACGGTCGCGACGCCGATGACAGCACCCATCAGCCAGACCACGCGCCGTGGGTCGATCATGGACGGGCGAGCTACGAGCCACGCGGTGAAGAGCGTTGCGAGCGATCCGCCCCAGAGGTGCATCGGCCCGGTGAGCACGCCCGCTTCGCCCGCAGTGAGTCCGAAATTGCGCACGAGGAAGGTCGGCGTCCACCACACGAGGCCCCAGCCCCAGAGGGCCGTCAGCGCGCTCGCAATCATCACGTGCACGGCGGAGCGTTGCTGAAGCAAGTATTTGAACGTGTCGCCGAAGCTTGGCGACTGCTCGGTCTTGTTGAGATCGAGCTGCCCGCGCTTCGGTTCGCGCACGGTCAGGAAGATCAGCACGCCGAACAGCACACCGGGGATGCCGAGCCACAGAAACACTTGGCGCCAGCCATAGGCGTCGGCCAGTTGTCCTGCGACATCGGCTCCGACCCAGGCGCCGATGGAGGCGCCCAGCGCAAACACCGTGAGTGCCATGGGTCGCTGTGCCGCGGGGAAGTAGTCCGACAGAATCGAACTCGCTCCGGGTGTGCCACCCGCTTCGCCTACGCCGACGCCGACGCGTGAGATGAGCAACTGCCAGTAATTCTGCGCAAGACCGCAGGCGGTGGTCATCGCCGACCATACGATGACCGAGACAGCGATGATGTTGCGACGGCTGTAGCGATCGATCAGCCAGGACAGCGGGAACCCGAACAGCACATAGAACAGCGCGAGCGCCGTACCGGTGAGGAACGCGATTCCCGAGTCGGTGAGCTGCAGTTCGAGCCGGATGGGTTCGAGCAGCGTGGAGATGACATAGCGGTCGGCGATGCTGAGCGCGTAGACGCCCACCATCACCAGCAGCACATACCAACGGACCCATCCCGAATCGCTCGGCGTCGGCTCGGTGGCCGGCGCATCGTTCTTGTCGCTCTCCACGATGACCCCCTCGGGGCTGATGCCCTGGGGCTGATGATAACGAGTTTCCGCGGACGGGTGCGCCGTCCGGTGGCGGGGTCAGCGCGCGAGCGGCCCCAGGGCTTCCTTCAGCGGCCCGAGCCACGGCTCGTAAGGTCGCCACTGGTCAACGCCATCCCGGTTGATCGGGCGGCGTACTTGCTCGGCGCTCGCCGTATGCACTCGTCGTTCCGTGCGATGGAATTCCACGCAGGCGGGTTCGAAGGGCAGGCCACAGTATTCGAGGATGCGGCGCACGCTACCCTCAAGGTCAGCGAGCACGTCTTCGTGACGCACACACAGTACTCGACCCGGCAAAACCTGGTCCCAGTGGTCCATCAGGCTCGCGTAGCTGCGGAAATAGCGGCCGATGTCATCGAGGTTATAAGCGAACGGGTGGCCGTTGGCATAGAGCTGCTTGAAGTTGCTGAAGCAGCAATCCATGGCGTCTCGTCGCGCATCAATGATCTTCGCATTGGGGAGGATCAGTTGAATCAGTGCGATGTTGCGGAAGTTGTTCGGCATCTTGTCGATGAAGAACGGCTTGCCGGTGCGGTACACCCGGGTGTCGCGGATATAGGCCTCACCGAACTCGCGACACTGCTCGGCGGTCAGCTGCGGCAACACCCCTGGATAGTGCGTATCACCGAATTTGTCGCCGCTACCGAGTGAGCCCACAAGGCGCGGAATGTTCGCAAGCTCCATGGTCCCCTCGACCGCGGAGTGCGAGGCGAGGATCTGCTCGAGCAGCGTTGAGCCCGCCCGTGGCAGACCCAGCACGAAGATGGGCGAGGCGTCAGGGCAACCCCAGACACGGAGCTCGGCGAAAAACCCCGGAGTACACAGCTCCATTTGCTTGCGCACCGCTCTCTCCTGCGCTGCGGGCCGGTAAAGACCACCTTCTTTCTTCAACGCATTGCCGCGCTCGTAGTAGGTAAACGACTCGGCATATTCACCGCGATCCTCAAGCGCCTTGCCGAGAGCAAAACACAAGTGATACCGATCGGCATGCTGCAGGTAGGGCTGCGCCTCGTAATGGCGCATGCGTTCGAGCTCAGCGTCGGTGAAGCGGTAGGTCTTGAGGTTAGCGAGGCTCCAGTAGGCTTCGCCGAAATCAGGTCGTACCTCGATGGCACGGCGGTAGGATTCGATCGCCTTGGTTGATTCCCCGTTGGTCTTGAAGGCATGCCCGAGCGAGTGAGGCAATACGGAGTCACGCGGCATCTGCTGCAGCAGGGCCTGATAGCGCTCGATGGAGCCGTTGACGTCACCGAGTGCCATCAAGATACCGGCGTGTGTCACGCGCACGCCCGGGTTGCGCGGTTCGGCGGCCATCAGCCGCTCACTTTCTTCGCGGGCGCGCTGGTGTTTATGCAGATCGACGAGGGTGAGGATCAGGTCGTAGCGCGCCGAGTTGTAGTTCGTTGCCTTGGCGAGCAGCTTGTCGAGCAGCACCTCGGCGTCGGTGTTGTACTCGAATTGTCGGGCGAGCATCGACAGGATGCGCAGTGCCTCGACGTCGTCCGGATGCTGCGCCATGAAGGCACGAATGGTCCGTTCGGCATCCTCGTAATCGCCATCGGCGAACATACCTCGCGCGGCTACCACTTCAACGGGAAGGCTCGCGAGTTTGGTGACGTGGTTGCCCGCGTTGGCCGCATCCTGAGTCCTGCCGACGATCCGATACAGCCGCTCGAGCGCTTGCCAGCTGGCGGGTAGGGCGGGGTTATAGCGAATCGCCCACTCGAAGGCCTCGATCGCTTGGGTGGCTTCGCGGGTGAACACGTGGCAGTGGCCGCGCTCCTGAAAGAGGCGCGAATAGCGCGGATGGAACGATTGCAAGGTTGCGAGCGTGCCGAGCGCCTCGGGGATGCGCTGCAGCATGCGCTGGGAGACGGCGACCAGATACAGCAACTCGCGATGCCCACGGTGCTCGCCGAGATAGGCGTCCGCGACCTGTAACACTTCGACATAGCGCCCGCGACCGAGCGACGCGCGCAGCACGGGCAGCGTCGTGTCGAGGTCAGGCAACTCTACGGGTGGGGGCGTGGACTCCAAGTGTGCTCGATGCCGTCGAATGGTGCGGTCAAAAAAAAGCGGCGGACCGTTGCCGATCCGCCGCTCGGTTTGCTGCGAACTTACTCGCCGAAGCGGTAGCCGAACTGCAGGCCGATCGTGCGCGGCCGCGGCGGGTTACGCGTCTCGACAAACTGCGCCGCGGAGATGAAGTCGGCATCATGCCGATCCGTGACGTTGCTCACGATGAGCTCCGCCGTCCAGTTGTCCTTGGCGACGCCTGCCGACAGACCCACATCGGTGTAGGACTTCAGCGTGAACGCCTGCAGCCGGTTGGACGCCGAGAGGCGCTCGCCCGAGTACACGATGCCCACCTGCGTGTAGTAGTCATAGCTGTTCGCCGACCACTCGTAGCGGGCACGGACATTGCCTTGGATCTTCGGCGCGTAGGCCGCCGGGTCGCCCTCGACGCCGAACACGTCCTTCACACTGACCGCGCTGCCGCTCGCCGCCGAACCTACCCAAGCCTCGGTAATGGGCTTGCCGAAGTTCGGAGTGCCTGCAACGTTGTTGATGAACTGCGGGTTATTTGTCAGCTCGGCCTTGTTGTACGAGGCCGCGGCGTCAATGGTGAGGTTCTCGGTGGCGCGCGCCGACAAGCTCATCTGGATGCCTTGGGTCTCGTAGCTCGGACCGTTGACACTGACCGTCAAGTTACCGAAGCCCGCCTGCGGGGCAAAGATGCCCGACTGCGCGTTGTCCCACTTCACTTGGTAAATCGCGACGTTGAACACCACACGGTTGTTCATCAACGTGCTCTTCCAGCCGATTTCGTAGTTCACGAGGTCGTCCGACTTGAAGAACAGCGGCAGCTGGAACTGATTGAAGCTGCCACGCTTGGCTGTTCCGCTGCTGCGGTCGACAGCGCGCAGCACCTCCGAGGAGCCGCGGTTGAAGCCGCCCGGACGGAAGCCTTCGGACCACGTGGCGTAAATCAGCAAGTCGTCGCTGGCTTTCCAGCTCACGTTGACACGGCTGCGGAAGCCTTTGTCGGTGAAGCTGTTGACGGCCTGGTTGTTGAGGTTCGTGCCATACGGCGCAGCGCCGTTGGCCGGACCCGTGCAGATGCCGGTCGCGGTGGAGAGGCCGGTGCCGTACTGCTTGCAGTAGAAGCTGCCGACGTTGCCACCCAGCATCTGGTTGAAGCCATCGAAGTAACGCGTGCCGGCGGTCACGGTCAGCGCATCGGTGACCTTCCAATCCACCGAGAGGAAGGCCGCTTTCTGCTCGTAGGTGCGCTTGAAGTCGTTGAAGAAGCCGGTCGCCGAATTGCGGCGGCTGGTGTTATTGAACGACGCGTTGGCGACCTTCGGGGTGTTCACCGGATCGAGCGCGAAGAAGCAGCTTTTCGGACCGCCGATTGTGCACTCGGGCAAGGACTTGTACAGCCACTCGGTGTCGTCGTTGACCTTGCGCTCTTCGTAGAACAGGCCGCCCACCGCGCTGACAGTCCACTCCGACGGCGTGCTCAGGCGCAACTCGTGGCTAGTGTTGATGTTTTCGATGGTGTCCTGCCAGATCGAGGACGGTGAATAGCATTTGTCCACCGAGGCACCGGAGTAGCCCGTGCACTGGTAGTACGCGCCGTAGAGGCCGCGCGCGTAGTTGGTGTAGTCGCCCTGAATGAAGTTGTCGCGGTTCAGGCGCGAGCCGGCGTACACGAGATCCAGATCGCCGACCTTTCCGCTGACGGTGATCGCAGTGTTTGAGTAGGTATCCTTAGTGATCGAATCGTTGAACAGCGTGACCTGGTAATCCTTGAGCGGAACGCCGCGGGTACCACCGCCTGAGTTGCTCGGCCCACCCTTGGTGCAGGTGGACTCGAGCTTGGGGTTCGGGCAGTCCGACCCAAAGGGCATTTCGTAGAACACGCCGCCGCTGTTGATGTCCTGGAAGCTCTGAACAACAAGAACGTTCCAATCGTCGTTGACATCGAACGAGAGGCCGATGCGCGCGCCCTTGTAGTTAACTTCGTTGATGTCCTTGCGGGCGATCTTGTAGTTGTCGATGACTACCGAGTCCGTTGGTACCCGGCCGCCCGTCAGGCTGGCGAACGAGATGTCGGTGCTGCGACGGGTGAAAGTGGAAGGGACGTTATCGATGTAGCCACCGCGCGAGTCGGTGTAGGCCGCGATGCGCAGCGCCAGTCGGTCAGACAGGGGCAGGTTGAGGGCGCCCTGAAAGCTCGAACTGTCGGCGCCACCCGCGGTGTTCGCGTAGCCGGCGCGGAAATAGGACTCTGTTACCCCTTGCTTGGGCTTGTTCGTGATGTATCGAACGACACCGGCCTGCGCGCCAGCGCCAAACAGCGTGCCCTGCGGCCCTTCGAGCACTTCGATGCGCTCGAGGTCGGCGGCGTAGACATCGAGGTTACGGCCGGGCATCTGGACCGCTTGGTCGTCGTAGTAGAGGCCGACGGTCGGCCACTGGCCGACTGTGCCGCCGCCTTGCAGTACGGCTGCACCGATGCTGAGGCCGCGGATCGAGAAGTTGCCGTGGGTCGGGCCGGATGAGGCGGCCTGTACGTTCGGCAGGAACTTGACGAATTCGTCGATCGTCGTGACCTTGAGGTTCTCCAAGGTCTCCGAGGTCAGGGCCTGCACCGTGATGGGCACGTCCTGGATGTTTTCATTGCGCCGCTGTGCCGTGACAACAATTTCGTCGAGGCTCAGGCTGTCTTCGCTGCCACTCGTCTGTGCAGTGGCGTTTTGGCCTTGCGAGGCCAGAGCGGCAAAAACCGCCGCCGAGATCTTCTTATTCACGGTGTCTCCCCTTGACAACACAACGTGTCGTCGCTGCTTCGGTTGAGTATCCCCACGTTCACGGCGCACTGTCAGCGAGTGGCTGGCGGCGAGACCGTTACGTTCGGAGGATAGAACGAGGTGCGCAATCACCACAAGATGCTGCGTTGCTGTGCTGCGGTCATGCGGGAAAAAAGCACTCCAAGCGAGATGACGCCGCAGATAACAAAAGCGACGCCTAAGCGCGACTTTACGCCGTCATGGGCGCGTCGGCGCCAACTCCACGATCGCCTGATACACCTGATTGTGCATGTCTTGATACGTGCGGTTGGGGAGTCCGTCGGGTCCGCGCAACACTTGTGTAAGCACCACCGCGACGACCCCTGTGCTGGGGCTCACCATCCAATTGGTGTCGAGCACGCCCGGCCAAGTGTAATCGCCGTTTCGATTCGCTTGCGGCACCGCGCGAAAATCGATGACCGGCGATACGCCGAGGCCGAAGCCGAGCCCGCGCCACGTGTCTCCATACGCCTTGCCCATGGCCGAGTCGGGAACCTGCTGGCTCGTCATGAGCTCGAGGGTCTGCGGTGCGAGGTACTGTTGTCCCTCGAAGCGACCGCCGTTGGCCAGCATCTGCGCAAATCGCAGGTAGTCGCCGGCGGTCGATACGAGTCCGGCGCCGCCTGAGATAAAAGTGGGCGGGCGCGTCGGCGGCAGTGCCAGCGGGCCGTCAACGCGCTCGAGTGCACCGACGGCGTTGCGACGGTAGATCACGGCCGCGCGCGACAGATCGCTCGCCGACACATGAAATCCGGTGTGCGACATACCGAGCGGGTCGAACAGCCTCGTCTTCAGAAATTGCTCGAAGGGCATGCCTGAGACCACGCTGACGAGGTGACCGAGTACATCGGTCGCGTAGCTGTAGCGCCAGTCGCTGCCCGGTTGAAAGTACAGCGGTAACTTGGCGAGTTGTCGGATGCTCTCAGCCGTGCTTTGTCCGCCGTAGGGGTTGAACTCGCCCCAGCTTTTGGCGAGCGGTGAGCTGCGATCGTAGTTGCTGCCGTAGCCGAGACCGCTCGTGTGCGTCAGCAGGTGTCGAATGGTGATGGGTCGTCGTAGCGCTTCGGTTTCGATGTTGCCCGCTGCATCCACGCTCTTGAAGACGCGGGTGTCGGCAAACTCAGGCAAGTAGCGTGAGACGGGATCGTCGAGTTGCAGTTTGCCCTGCTCGTACAACATCAGCACCGCGACGGAGGTCACGGGCTTGCTCATGCTGAAAATGCGAAAGCGGGTGTCGAGCGACATCGGAATCGCGTTTTCCCGATCCTGCATGCCCACCGCTGCGGAGTAGACCAGTTTGCCGTGACGAGCAACGAGAATGCTGTACCCGGCTGCCGCGTTACCTTGCGACTCACGACGAAAGAACTCGCCGAGATTGTTGAGGCGCTCAGCGGACATGCCCACCGATTCCGGCGTGGCCCGCGGCAGCGGAGTGCTCGAGGCCTTTATGCCCTGCGCGGCGTTTGTCGGGGTTTGCAGTGCAAGGCAGAGCAAGCCGGTCATCGCTGCGAAGCGTCGAAACATGTGCGTCACGGTGAGCGACTCCAACTTGTCTGAGAATGGCTTGCCTGAGAATGGCAGTATAGCGACACTACCGAGAGGGTCAGGAATTCATGAAGACGTTGCAGCACTACATCGCCGGCCGTTGGGTATCACCCATCGAACCCGGCGCCTTATTTCCCGTCATCAACCCCGCCGACGAAACACAAGTGGCCGAGATCCGCATGGGTTCCGCGGCCGATGTCGAGCTTGCCGTGGCTGCTGCGCACCGTACCTTCGCCACCTTTGCTCTGTCGCCGCTCGATGAGCGACTTGAGATGCTGCGCCGCCTCAAGGCGATTTTCGTGCGCCGTCTCGACGAGATGGCCGAGGCCATCACCACCGAAATGGGTGCGCCGCACGATATGTCGCGTGACGCTCAAGCGGCATCAGGTCCCGATCACATCGAAGCAACGCTGGTGGCAGCGTTGCAACTCGATTGGGAAACCCGCATCGGAACCTCCAACGTGGTGCGCGAGCCGGTGGGTGTGTGCGGTCTGGTGACGCCGTGGAATTGGCCGATCAACCAGATCATGGCCAAGGTCGCGCCTGCAATCGCCGCGGGCTGCACAGTCGTGCTCAAGCCGAGCGAGCAAGCGCCGCTTTCGGCGCAACTCGTCGCCGAGTTCATCGACGAGGCGGGCTTTCCGGCCGGTGTGTTCAACATGGTGCATGGCACGGGACCGGCAGTAGGTCATGCGATGAGCGCGCACCCGCTGATCGAGATGATGTCGTTCACCGGCTCGACTCGTGCGGGCATCGATGTGGCGAAGACCGCTGCCGATACCGTCAAGCGGGTGGCGCAGGAGTTGGGCGGCAAATCGCCAAACCTCATTTTCGCCGATGCCGATCTCGAGCGTGCACTCGGCAATTCCATCCGACGCTGCTTCTACAATACGGGCCAATCCTGCAATGCGCCGACGAGGATGCTCATTGAACGCTCCGTGTACGAGCAGGCGGTGCAGATCGTGCGTCGTTTAGCCGAGAGCACTGAAGTCGGTGATCCGCGCCTTCCGGGCAAACACATCGGGCCGTTGTCTTCGCGCATTCAGTTCGAGCGCGTGCAAGCCTACATGCAGATCGGCATCGACGAGGGTGCGCGTTTGGTGACTGGTGGCCCAAGCCGGCATCCGCGCTTCGAGCGGGGCTATTACGTGCGACCTACCGTATTCGCCGACGTGCACAACCAGATGCGCATCGCCCGCGAGGAAATCTTTGGACCGGTGCTTGCGATGATTCCGTTCGACTCCCTCGAGGAGGCTATCGAGATCGCCAACGACACGCCATACGGCCTTGCGGCTTACCTGCATACGAGCGACATGACCAAGGCACATGCGGTCGCGCGGCGATTGCGCGCGGGTAGCGTGCACATCACCGGCGCCGGGCAGGGCTACGCCGAACCCTTCGGCGGCTTCAAGCAGTCCGGTAACGGCCGTGAGTGTGGCGCTTACGGCCTACTTGAGTTCCTCGAACTCAAATCCATCAACGGCTACTACAAAGCCTGACCTCTCAGGACATCGAATGATTCTCAAGGACATCGAGACCTTTGTCGTCGGCAATCCGCCGCCGGCCTTCGGCGGACGTTATTTCGTCTTCGTGAAGTTGACGACCAACGACGGCATCAGCGGCATCGGTGAGGCGTACTGCGTGCCGTTCCATCCCGATCTGGTCGCACGCATGATCGAGGACGTGTTTGCCCGCTACGTCGCCGGTCAGGATCCGCATTCGATCGAGACGATTTGGCGGCGGGTGTATTCGAGTGGCTTCACACAGCATCCGGATTTGACGCTGATGGGTGTGTTGAGTGCGCTCGAGATGGCGTGCTGGGACATCATCGGCAAGGCGGCAGGCCAGCCCGTCTACCAGCTGCTCGGCGGGCGCGTCCACGAAAAGATTCGCACCTACACGTACATCTATCCGACGGCGACTGAGACGGATGCCATCTATCACGATGCCGAGCGTTCCGCGGAGCGCGCCGTCGAGTATCAAAAGCAAGGGTTTACCGCCATCAAGTTCGATCCGGCGGGCCCCTATACGGCCTTCGATGGGCGGCAGTTGTCATTGCACGAGCTCGAGCGCAGTGAGCGCTTTGTGCGGTTGATCCGAGATGCCGTGGGTAACAAGGTGGATCTGCTGTTCGGTACCCACGGACAGATGACGGCGGCCGGTGCCATACGGCTCGCCAAGCGGCTCGAGTTCGCCGATCCGTTATGGTTCGAGGAGCCTGTGCCACCGGATTCTCCGGAGGAAATGGCGCTCGTGGCGCGAGCGACCAGCATCCCGATCGCCGCGGGTGAGCGGCTAACGACGAAATACGATTTCGCACGGGTATTGCGTGCCAATGCCGCAGCCATCTTGCAGATGAATCTCGGGCGTGTCGGCGGGCTGCTCGAAGCGAAAAAAATCGCTGGCATGGCCGAGGCACAGCACGTGCAGATTGCGCCGCATCTGTACTGCGGGCCTGTCGTGGGTGCGGCGAACATTCAGCTTGCCACCTGCAGCCCCAACTTTTTGATACTCGAGGGTATCGAACGCTGGCAGGGCTTCCATGCCGATATTTTGCGCAAGCCCATCGAGTGGCAGGACGGGTACGTCATTCCATCGCGCGAACCGGGTCTCGGTGTCGAACTCAATGAAGAGGTGGCTCGTGCACACCCCTACCGTGGCAACATGCTGCACCTCGAAATGACGCAGCACCCTGCGCCCGTCTGATCCTGCGATACACGCTGCATTCAACGCCGCATTCAAAATGAACCGAGAGACATTCGATTACGTGATCGTCGGTGGCGGCACCGCGGGGTGCATCGTGGCGAGCCGACTCGCGCTGCACAGTGATGCCAGCGTGTTGCTGCTCGAAGCGGGCGGTAGCGACTTGCGACCCATGGTGCAGATTCCGATCGGCTATGCACGCCTGCTGTTCGCCAAGGGCGTGAACTGGCTTTATGAAACCGAGCCTGATCCGGGCTTGGTGGGCCGACGCAGTTTTTGGCCGCGCGGTAAGGTGCTCGGCGGTTCGGGTTCCATCAACGCGATGGTTTACATGCGCGGCCTTCCCAACGATTTTGAGGACTGGAAGGCACTCGGTAACCCGGGTTGGGGTTATGACGACGTCCTACCGTTTTTCAAACTCGCCGAGGATCACGACGACGGTGATCCGGCGTATCACGGTCGGGGCGGACCGATCCACGTCACCGACGTCTCGCGCGATGTACACCCGCTGTGCGATCGATACGTCACGTCTTGTGAGTCGCTCGGTTTCCAGCGAACAAGCGACTTCAACGGCGCGCAGGGAGAGGGCGTGGGTGTTTATCAGATCAACACCCGAAATGGACTGCGCTCTTGCAGCGCCAACGAACATTTGCGCAAGGCTCGCCGCCGCGCCAACTTGACGGTGCGTACCGGAGCGCTCGCCACACGCGTCATCCTTGAGGGCAAGCGCGCCGTCGGTGTGCGCTATCTTCACGGCGATCGTGAAGTGGAGGTCGCGGCACGGCGTCAGTTGGTGCTGTCGGGCGGCGCGATCAACACGCCGCAATTGCTGCAACTCTCCGGTGTGGGCGATGGTGAACGATTGCAAGCGCTCGGTATCGAGACGCGGCACCACAACAAGGCGGTGGGGCGCAATCTGCAGGATCATCTGGCTGTATCGTATTTCTATGGCTCAACGGTGCCGACACTCAACGATAAGTTGGGACCGTTCTTCGGCAAGGTGCGTGCCGCGTTGCGTTACGTTGCGACGCGACGCGGGCCACTCGCCATGAGCGTCAATCAAGGCGGTGGTTTCGTGCGCAGCGACCCCACGCAGCCCGTGCCGAACCTGCAGCTGTACTTCAACCCCGTGAGTTACACGCAAACGCCGCTGTCAGCACGCAAGTTACTGAGTCCGGATCCATTCTCGGCATTTTTGATCTCCTTCAACGCCTGTCGACCGACGAGTCGGGGAGAGTTGCACATCGGCTCGAGCGACCCGCGTGTGGCGCCGGTGATTCGACCCAATTACCTCTCCACGGAGCGCGATCGCGAGGAGGCGCGTGCGGGCTGCCGCTTGCTCCGGCAGATCGCTGCGGCGTCGCCGCTTGCTGACATCATCACGGAGGAGTTGTACCCCGGGCCGCGCGTGGTGAGCGATGACGATCTGCTCGAGGATTTCCGCCAGCGAGCCGACACCGTCTACCACCCGACCTGCACCTGTCGCATGGGGCCGGATCCGAGTGAGTCGGTGGTCGATGCGCGGCTGCGAGTCCATGGGCTCGAGAATTTGCGCATCATCGATGCCTCTGTATTTCCGACAGTGACCTCGGGCAACACCAATGCACCGACGGTAATGGTGGCGGAGAAGGGCGCGTCGATGATGATTGAAGATCTCGGAGCCTGACGCGCCGTGACCAACCAGCCGAACCGCAGTGGTTACGCCGAGGGCGAGCGCAACCTGCGATTCTTCGGCTTCGACGTACACGGCCCGGTGTTCTTCGCCTCGGCCGCCTTGCTGCTTGCCATCGTGGCTTGGGTGATTGCCTATCCGGCGAGCGCAACGGAATTCTTTGCGGAGGCGCTCGCCTTCGTCACTACGCGAGCCGGCGCGTTGATGGGCTCGCTCGGCAATCTGTTCGTGCTGTTTTGTCTCTTTTTGATCGTCTCACCCTATGGATCGGTCCGCCTCGGTGGGCCGCAGGCCAGACCCGAGTTCTCCAATCTGTCCTGGTTCGCGATGCTGTTTGCGGCGGGCATGGGCATCGGTATGGTTTTTTACTCGGTGGCCGAGCCAATCTCGCACTTTTCGAGTTCGATGGCGGCGACGACGCCTGAAGCAGCGGCTGCGGCGCCGCTCGGCGGGGCTGCGGGTG
>JBJTBK010000142.1:0-12268 GCA_046091245.1 Nevskiaceae bacterium
CAGTATCACTGCGTGGCCCCGCCGGAGAGTGGGTCGAGTTGATCGAGGAGTAGCCCTGCTCGATCAGAACTTGTAGCGAACGCGAGCACCCCAGCTGCCCGGGCGATCGAGGAACTGGAAGGGACCGAGCGCCGACATCGGATAGGCCTTGTCCTCGCAGTTGCGGCAGTCGACCGTCACCGAGAGGCCTTCGGTGGCGGCGAACTTCACGCTCAGACCCGCATTGATGTAGGTCTGCTTGCCGCTCCAGGTGCCGTTCGTGTTCTGCGGGCTGCCCGTGGTGCCGATGGCGTACTCGTCGCTCGCGTTGACGCCGACGTTCGGCGTCAGCGTTACCCCGCCCACCGTGAACTCATAGCTTGCGCTCAAGCTGACGGTGTAGTCCGGCGCACGGACCGGCGTCGCAATGTTGCCGAACTGATCGACGAAGTTTGCGTTACAAGCCGGGGCGCCTTGATAAAGACCCGCCGGATTGGCGCGACACACCGCTGCCTGATCAAGCACGCGCTGGTTAATGGCGACGTATTTCGCATCTTGCAGACCGATGCCAGCCGTGCTGTTGAGACCATCGACCGGCACCCACACGGCATCGAGCTCGATACCCGAGTTGCGCAGATCCGCCGGGTTGGTCGTGGTGGAGATCTGTACGCCGTTGATGTCGATGCGCGCCGGAATCTGGATATCGTCAGTGATGGCGTAGAACGCGGTGGCGTTCAACCGCAGCCGGTTATCGAAGAGGTCGGCGCGAGTACCGATCTCATATGACCAGACTTTTTCCGGGGCGAACGGAATGAAGGCGTGGGTAGCGGTGGCGCGCGCCGGCCAGCCGCCCGACTTGAAGCCGCGGGTAGCCGAGGCGAACACCATCACGTCATCCGAGATGTCGTACTGCAGCGCGACGCGCGGCGTCCAGACGTTTTCTTTGAGCTCGAGCGGAATGCCTGCCGCAGCGATGGCAGTGCTCGAGAGCGCGGCGCCAGCTGCGCCCGGGTTGCGCTCGATGCCGAAGGTCTTGGTCTCGCTGGTGTAGCGCAAGCCCGTGGTAAAGGTGAGGTTCTCGGCGATCACGTGGTCGCCCTGCGCGTAAGCCGCGTAGGTCTTCAGATCGTTCTTCATCGTGCGGTCTGCCGCGACCGAGAAGACGCCTGTGGTAGCGACGGTGTTCGCGTTCGCGAAGTCCGTCGAGTTGTCTTCGTTCATGAAGTAGAGGCCTGCGACCCAGGTCATGTTGCGCTGCGGGCTCTTGCCGTTGAGCTTGACCTCCTGCGAGAACTGGGCGTGATCGCCCATGTTGTTGAGCGGGGTAAAGCCACGCGTCGTGGTGACGCGCGGCAGTTCACCGCCCGAGTCGACGAGGAAGTCGTGATCCGTCTTGCGATAACCCGTGATCGAGGTCAGCGAGAGGTTCTCGTTGATGATGCTCTGCACGCTCAGCGTGTAGGCCCGCGTGACGGCCTCATTGCCGACATCGAGCGCAGCCTTCTCGCCCGTGAACACCCCAACCAGAGAGCCCCGCGCCAACTTGTTGTTGATGATGCGGTTCTCGCTGACGTCGAGCACGTTGAGGAAGTTGGTGTTGCGATCGTCAACGTATTCGGCAACGAAATCGACCGTTACGTCGTCCGTCGGTACCAGCCGAACGTCGGCGCGAAAGCCGGTGGCGTCGCGGTCGTTGAGCATGCGACCCGTCGAGAGTTGCTTGGCGTAGCCATCGTCTTTGACGCGATAGGCCGAGAACTTCGTCAGCAGCGTGTCGGAGATCGGCAGGTCGACCGAGCCGCGCGCCGTCACCAAGCCGAAGCGACCGACGCCGGCTTCAACGTAGCCCTGATACTCGGTACCGGGCTTCTTCATGACCACGTTGATGGCGCCGCCCGTCGTATTACGACCGAACAGCGTGCCCTGCGGGCCGCGCAGCACTTCGATGCGCTCCACATCGAACATGCTGAAGTTGTTGTGGTTCTGACGCGAGATGTATACGTCATCGACGTACGTACCGACCGGCAGATCGAAGGTGGCAATCGACTCGGCGTTGCCGAGGCCGCGAACGTAAAGCGAGCTCGAGGTGCCGACGCCGACGTTGGCGTTGCCCGTGAGGTTCGGGATGTTGCGCACCAGATCGTAGGTGTCGAACACCTGGCGTGCAGCGAGCTGTTCCGAAGTGAAGGCCGTGATCGCGATCGGCACGTCTTGCAGGCTCTGCGAGCGGCGCTGAGCGGTGACGGTGACCTCTTCGAGGCCGCCTTGGTCTTGGGCATGGGCCGCGGCAGCAGAGGCGGCAACGAGCATGGACGCAATACAAGCGTTCAGGGTTCGCATGGGGTCAAGGCCTTCCTAGCAAGTGGGGACAACCTCCTATCGTCTTACAACAATGACGTTTTGGCAACGGCGTCGAATTCGTCGCGCCAAGCCCCGACCTCGGGTCGAGAACCGATCTGCCAGGGGTGGAAACCCGGGCGGTACCAAGCGAAGTAAGTTCGCCAGCCGAGGCGGAAAATCCCCGGGGACCCCCATACATCGCGTCGTACGGCCGCTCGAGCTGCCCGTCGGCTGTAGCCCTCCGCCTCCAGCAGGCGCGCCGCATGACTGCTGATGTTGCTGGTGAAGTTCACCGTGATCAGCGCCATGGTCCATACCCGCAGCCAGTAACGGCGTAGCGGATGCCAGTGGCGGGTAATCTCCATGAAGACGTCGTAGGCCACGGCCTTATGTTCGGTTTCCTCGAGGGCGTGCCAGCGCCATAGTCGTTCGATGCGGGGCTCCGCCCCAGCGAACAGTTGATCGCCCGCGGCCATGTGCACCTCGGCCATCATGGCGGTGAAATGTTCGAGCGCGATGGTTGAGACCAGCATGCCGAAGGGTCCACGGGCGCGGGCCATGCCGATTCGGGCGCGGATTTTCTCCAGGATCTCGGCTACCGGATAGACCGCCGGGTCGACCAGATCATTCAGTGCCTGATGCTCGCGCGAGTGCAGGGCCTCTTGCGCGATGAAGCGGCGCGCCTGATCTTGCAGCGCGGGTGACAAGCGCTCGCGGTAATGGCGCACGGCGTCGACGAACAGGCGTTCGCCATCCGGGAAGGTCAGCGACAAGGCGTTCATCACTGCGGTGCCCACAGGGTCGCCGCCGAGCCAGTGGCGCGCATAGCCTTTGGCCGGCTCGAAGCGAATGTCGCGCGGCGTGATGCCGAGGTCATCCGATTGGAGTTCGTGCGTCATTTTGCCCCGGCGTGCGAACTGAAAGCCCTGCGTGGACGATAGGGCAGGATCTCGAGAATGTCACCCTCGCGAACGCGTCGCTGGATGCCCCGCCAGAAATCGGCCGCGAGCAGGTCGCCATGGCTGTGTACGAACAGCTGTCGCTGGGCATCGCTGAAGGCGAGGAAGTTCAGGAAGGTCTCGGGGAAGACGTCGTTGTCGGCGACGTAGAACCACGCTTCGCTGCGCATTTCGTCTTCATCGCTACTGGCGACCGGCACCTCGCGGAAGCGGCAGTCCGTGACCTGACAGAGTTCATCGTAGTCGTAGAATATCACGCGTCCATGGCGGGTGACGCCAAAGTTTTTCAACAGCAGATCGCCCGCAAAGATATTCGAATGAGCCAGGTCGCGGATCGACTGCCCGTAGTCGAGCACCGCCCGGTTGGCGGCTTCTTCCGGGGCGTCGCGTAGAAAGAGGTTGAGCGGCACCATGCGCCGCTCGATATACATGTGATCGAACACGAGATCTTCACCCTCGGAGTGCACGGTCTCTGCGGTCTCCGTGGCCAACTCCTCCAGCAATTCCGGCGAAAACCGCGCCTTGGGTAGTCGAATTCGCTTGAACTCTTGCGCATCGACCAGTCGGCCGGCGCGGTCGTGCTTGAAGACGAATCGATACTTGTCGAGCACGTCTTGTCGCAGCACGTTCTTGACCGGTGGGAAGCGGTCGCGAATCAGCTTGAACACCACATCGAGCGAGGGCAGGGTGAAACACACCATGACGAGCCCGCGCTCGCCCGCCGCGTGCACGAATTGATCGTTGGACTGCTCAAGGTGTCGGGTGACCTCGCGAAAGCGCTCGGTCTTACCTTGCTTTGCTCGCCCGAGTACGGTGAACAGCTCAGAGAGCGGTTTGCGCGGCAACAATTGGCGCAAAAACACCACGGCTTCGATCACGCGCTCGAGATCGACGTGGAAGTAGGAGCGGGTAAAGCCGAATACCACGCTGATGTCGTCCTCATCGAGCATCACGGCATCGATAAAAAGACCACGCTCAGTGTGCTGCAGCGCAATCACGAGGGGGAGCATCGCCGTCTCGGTCGCCAGATGTCCGACCACATAGGCGCGAGTGCTCTGGAAAAAAATCGGCTTGAACACCCTTACGGCCAACAGGCGGGACTGCTTGGTGCGGTGGCTTAAAGAGGCTTCGATGTCCTGCACGGCATGCTCGACGCTGCGATCAAAGTTGATCCAGGGGCAGCGCAGGTCCAGATCGCCGAGCAAATCCTCAAGCAGCAGTGGCAGGTCGCCGCGAAACCCGTACTCGATGATTTCCGGGTTGGCGCCGGCGCCGTCGAGCGGGTCTAGGTCATCGCCCGTGAATTCGAGTTCCGGGGCAACGCCGACGGTGCCCAGCATGCGCCGCGAGACGGAGCTGAAAAACGTTCGTGCAAACGCCGCATCAGGCAGGCCCGCCGTGCGGGAGTGGAAACGATTGCGTATGCCATGCCACAGAGCGCGGTCTTGAGCCCGATCGCCCAAGTGACTGCGCATCGTCTCGACGAGCCGGTTGACCGACTTGTCGTACAGGTCGATACGCTCGACCGCGTCCTGCTGACTGCCTTGCCAGTCGCGCGCTTCGAAGCGAGTCTTGGCACGTCGGGTGATCGCGCGAAATTCGCCGTTGTAAGCGGCGAAGGTCGCAGCGATCCGCTGCGCGCTGCTTTCCAACAGAGCATCAGCGGACACTGCGGCCGATTCCGTCAAAGATTGCGGATCAACGCGTCCGCGAACTCACTGCACTTGACCTCCGTCGCGCCCTCCATCAGGCGCGCGAAGTCGTAGGTGACAGTCTTTTGCGCGATGGTGCGATCCATGGCGGTGATGACGGCATCGGCCGCCTCAGTCCAGCCCATGTAGCGCAACATCATCTCGCCCGAAAGCAACACCGAACCCGGGTTGACCTTGTCGAGGTTGGCGTACTTGGGTGCCGTACCGTGCGTGGCCTCGAATACCGCATGGCCGGTCACGTAGTTGATATTGGCACCCGGCGCGATGCCGATGCCGCCCACCTGCGCCGCCAGTGCGTCCGAGAGGTAATCGCCATTGAGGTTGCAGGTGGCGAGCACATCGAATTCATCGGGACGGGTCAGCACCTGCTGCAGGGTGATATCGGCGATGGCGTCCTTGATGATGATTTTGCCGGCCTTCTTGGCGGCATCCATCTCGGCGTTCGCCGCCTTCTCGCCCTCGGCCGCCTTGGTGCGCTCCCACTGCTCCCAGCCGTAGGTCTGGCCCGGGAAGTCGCGCTCGGCCAGTGCGTAAGACCAGTTGCGGAACGCGCCCTCAGTGAACTTCTGAATGTTGCCCTTGTGGACGATGGTCACGCTCTTGCGCTGGTTGGCGATCGCGTATTCGACGGCGGCGCGGAACAGCCGCTCGGTGCCTTCCTGCGACACAGGCTTGATACCGATGCCCGAGGTGTCGGGAAAACGGATTTTGGCGTAGGCCTTCGGGAAGTGTTCTTTGAACAATTCCTTGAATCGACGATTCTCTTCGCTACCGAGTTCGAATTCGATGCCGGCGTAGATGTCCTCGGTGTTCTCGCGGAAGATCACCATGTCGACTTTCTCGGGTGCCTTGACGGGCGAGGGCACGCCCTTGAACCAGCGCACCGGGCGCAGGCAGACGTAGAGATCGAGCAATTGGCGCAAGGCCACGTTCAGCGAGCGGATGCCGCCGCCCACGGGCGTGGTCAGCGGTCCTTTGATCGACACCAGGTACTCGCGACAGGCCGCAACCGTTTCGTCCGGCAGCCAAGTGTTGAAGAGTTTGTTGGATTTCTCGCCCGCGTAAACCTCGAGCCAGTGGATCTTGCGCTGGCCGCCGTAGCACTTGGCCACTGCGGCATCGAGCACGCGCACGCTCGCGCGCCAGATGTCGGGACCCGTGCCGTCGCCTTCGATGAACGGGACGATGGGATTATTGGGGACGCTGAGTTTGCCGTCCTTGATGCTGATCTTGGCACCGCCGGCGGGCGGTGTGAGAGTGACTTTGGCAGCCGTCGTCATGATGTGTAGTGCTCCTTCTGCTGTGACACGCGGCCTATGTGACCCCACTGCCGTCGTGTGAGGCTGATTTTATCACGCCACCGACATCGAATGGCCGCACTGGGTCTGTGTGGCCAGTTCGCCGAGTGATCGAGGTAGAATGCCGCTATGACCACGCCCCTCGACTCGACACCGGCCGCTGATGGTTTTCGGATGCCGGCTGAGTTTGCGTCGCATCGCGGGTGCTGGATGCTGTGGCCGCGGCGCCCGGACAACTGGCGCGACCACGCGGAGCCTGCACAGCGGGCCTTTGCTGCGGTCGTCAAGGCGATCGCGCAGTTCGAGCCTGTCACTCTGGGTGTGCACCCGGCGGCGTTCGAGCAGGCCCGCCGCGCCGTGGAGCCGCGAGTGCGAGTGGTGCGAGTCGATAGCGACGATGCGTGGATGCGCGATGTCGGTCCGACCTGCGTGATGCGTGGCAACGAGGTGCGAGGTGTGGACTGGCACTTTAATGCGTGGGGCGGGCTGTCGGGGGGGCGTTATTTCCCATGGGATCGCGACGAACTCGTGGCGCGCCGTGTGCTCGAGGTGGAGGGGCTCGCGCGCTACCGCGCGCCGCTCGTGTGCGAGGGTGGAGCGATCCACACCGACGGCGAGGGGACGCTGCTCGTCACCGAGCAATGCCTGCTCAATCCGAATCGTAACCCCGGGCTCGGGCGCCGACAGATCGAGTTGCTGCTCAAGGCCTACACGGGCACGGATACGGTCATCTGGCTGGGTCAAGGCGTATTCAACGATGAGACGGATGGCCACGTGGTTAACCTCGCCTGCTTCGTAGCGCCGGGGGAAGTCGCGCTCGGCTGGACAGACGATCGACGCGATCCCCAGTGGGCTATTTCGCGCGACGCCCTCGATCGTCTGCAGGCGGCCCGTGACGCGCAAGGTCGCCGTTTGCGCGTCCACAAAATCCCGATGCCCGGCCCGCTCTTCATGACGGCAAGTGAGGCGGCCGGTGTCGTGCCGGCGCCAGGCGCGAAGCCGCGACGTGCCGGTGAGCGTCTCGCCGCGAGCTACGTGAACTTCTACCTCTCCAACGGAGTCGTGGTGCTGCCGCTGCTTGACCCCGCTCACGATCGCCGTGTGCTCGAACTCGTACAGCGACTGTTTCCGCAGCGCCGCGTCGTCGGCGTGCCGGCTCGTGAGATCCTGCTCGGCGGTGGCAATATCCATTGCATTACCCAGCAAATTCCGCGCGGAGTTGCCCATGGTCGCGCTCGAGCGTAGCGAACTCGTTGACGCATTGCGCCTGGCTCCGGGGCGCTCGCCCACCTTGCGCGATGCTGCGGCCGGACAGTGCTTCGGCTGGGAGCGGGCGGCCGCGGAGCACGCCACCCAAGAAAACCTGCAGCGACTGCACGAGCTGCAAAACAAACTGTACGCCGATCGTCGTTATGCGGTGCTGATCGTGTTGCAGGCGTTCGATGGCGGCGGCAAGGACAGCACCATTCGCCGCGTCTTCGGTGCATTCAATCCGCAAGGTTGCAATGTGGTGGCGTTCAAGCCGCCCTCATTGGAGGAGCAGGCCCACGATTTTCTGTGGCGAGTGCATCGGCACGCGCCACCCAAAGGTTCGGTTGCAGTATTCAATCGCTCGCATTACGAGGATGTGCTGGTGCCGGTGGTCGAACGGTCAATCGAGCCGCCGGTCATCCAGCAGCGTCATGCCGCGGTCAATGATATCGAGCGGATGCTCATCGACAACGGCACGCGGGTGGTGAAAATCTTCCTGCACATCAGTCGTGTCGAGCAAAAGCGCCGTTTCGAGGAGCGCCGCACGCAGCCGGAGAAGCGTTGGAAGCTCGATGTGGCCGACCTTGCCAAACGACGCCAGTGGAGCGCTTATCACAAGGCCTATTCGGCCGCCTTCGCCGCCTGCGGCACGGCAACTGCGCCATGGTACGTGGTGCCCGCTGATCGCCGCTGGTTCCGCGATCTGGCGGTGTCGCAAATCGTGCGGGGGGAATTCGAGCGCCTTCGGCTTCGCTGGCCTGCGCTCGATCGGCGTCTGGCGACTGCGGCGCTGCGCTGAATCAGCGGCTGCGCCAGTCGATGCCGATGAATCCGCTGAGACCACGTGCGGGGAAATAGCGCCACTCGCCTTGGGCGAAATCTGCCCGATCGGCATAGCGTGCGTCGGTCAAGTTGTCGATCTCGGCGGTCAGTCGCCAGCGTGGTGAGGCCTGCCAAGCGCCCCGCAGTCGGAGCACCTCATGGCCCGGTTGGATGCGCGTGTTGGCGGCATCGGCGGCGGAGCGCCCGGTGTGACGCCAGTCAAGGATCAACGTCGTCTGGGCATCGAACTGCCAAAGCGCTTCGAGTTGATGCAGATGTCGCGGAGCCGTGTCGATGTCGCGCCCGGCGATGAGGGTTTCGCCACCCTCGATCTGGCGGGAAAAATCGTACCGGTGCCGTGCGTAGGTGCCACTCGCCGTCAAGGCCAGCGAGCCGATGGGCACGCGCCACGCGTACTCGAGACCCTCATGACGCGTACGACCACCGATGACGTTGAAGCCGTTGGTATCACGCAAGATGACGTTACGCTTGTGCTGCGCAAATACCGCAAGCGAGCCGTGCCGCGCATGACGCCAGCCCACTTCCGCTGCTTGCATTTGCTCGCGGTCGAGCTCAGCCACGTTCTGGTTGCGCTGCAGGCGATAAAGCTCGGTGATCTCGGGAGGTCTAAACCCTTCGCTGAGCAATAGATAAACGCTCGAATCGGCTGATCCTCGCCATAAGAGCTCGAGCTGCGGTGCGAGATTGTCGAACTGATCGCTTCGATCAGACGGGCGGCTGTAGAGACAGCCCCCTAGGCAGGGTGTGCCGTCCTCAGCGGTGTTGCCATCGCGCATGCGGTTGTCATAGCGATAGCGGATACGGTCAAGGCGTGCGCCTGCGCTCCATTGCCAAGGGCCGTGCGTCAACTGCACTCGGCCTTGCAAGCCGACCCCGAGTACCGCGGTGTCGTAGTCGTAGTGCCGACCGGCCGGACGAATCGCCCGTGCGGCGGCGGAGCCCTCTGTGGTGGGTAGCGCCTGGGATTGCTGCAAGGACGTGTCGGCCCACTCCGCATCCGCGCCGAGTCGCCATGTGAAACCGGTCAAGTTCTCCGCTCGCCGCTCACGTGCCCAGCTCAGCGCGAGGCTTGTCTGCGAGTTTTGCTCCAGGGGTTTGCCCAGCAAGAAATGCTGCAGAAACTCCATCGACGAATGTCGCAGCACGCCGCCCACTTCATCAAGGCATTCATCGCAGGCGTTGCGAGTCCACCGCGCGCTCAAACGCGCGCTGTCGGCATCGCGGAAGGCTTCGGGGTTGGCATTGGTGCGACGCAGCACGGGGTCGCGGTAAGCGTTTTCGCCGCGAACGAAGCCCGCGGTGTCCTGATCGAGTCGCGTGGCAGCGGCACGCCAGCGCAGTTCGCCTTCGGCAAAACGAGTCTCGTGTACGGCGTTGAGCTTTAGTTCGGTGACGGCGGAGTCGACGCGGAATCCATCATCGTGACGCCAGGTGCCGTAACCGCCGCTGTGCCCATCCCCGAGTGCGCCGGCGACATTGACGAAGCCGTCGACGCCGCCGACGAGACTGGCACCGCCGCCTTGCAAGGCTGCAGCCGAGGGGCTGATGATCTGCAGGGTGCCGTGCACGGCGTTGGCACCATAGGCGCTGGAGCTCGGACCGCGTACCACCTCGATCGCCGCCGCTTGTGATGTGTTGCTCTCGAAGAGTTCGTTGACGTTACAAAATCCGGTCGGCCGCAACGGGAAGCCATCTTCCAGCATGGCGAAGGCACCGCAGGCTCCCGCGCCGGTGAGCACGGGTGAACGGATGGCGAGCAGGCTTTCCTGCCCACTGCCGCGTTGGACCCACACCCCAGGGACGCGATTGAGGGCCTCGGCGTGGTGACCGAGATCGAGTCGCCCCATCGCACCGGGCTCCAGTCGCGTGATGCTCGCGGCGACGTTTTGCAGCGGCGCAGCGCGGCGCTGGGCCGTGATCACGATTTCCTGCAAGGTCTGTGGAGCGGCTTCGGCGACCAGGCTGCATAGCCCGAGGCCCACGACACAGACGCGCAGGAGCCGAATCGATCGGTTAGGCGCGGTAGGGTGCGGGTCGGGGTACATGGGTGGATTATCGTTCAGGCCGGTCGGCCTCGGTATGTCTCGCTGCGGTATCTTCCGCTGCTATCCTTGCAGGCGTGCGAATCGCCGTTTGCTTCAGCGTCATCCTCGGCCTGCTCGCTGCCGATGTGGTCGGTGCGATGGATGCTGCGCGGCCGCGGGTGGGGCTCGTGCTGTCGGGCGGCGGGGCCCGAGGTGGTGCACACGTCGGCGCTCTCAAAGTTCTCGAGGCCGAGCGCATACCGATCGATGCGATCGCCGGCACCAGCATGGGCGCGGTGGTCGGTGGGCTGTATGCCAGCGGTTTGTCGGCCAGTGAAATCGAGACGCTCGTCGAATCGCGCGAGTGGCGCGAGGCGTTTCGCGAGCCCGCGCCGCGTGATCGCTTGAGCTTCCGTCGCAAGGCTGAGGATCAGAACTTTCTCGTCAAGTTTCCAGTCGGTTTGAACGCGGGCAGTTTTCGGCTGCCAAAGAGCCTGATTTCCGGCCAGCGCATCAATCAGGTGTTGCGCAAGGTGACCCTGCCGGTGGCTACGGTGAGTGAGTTCGATGCCTTGCCGACCCCATTTCGAGCGGTAGCCACCGATCTCGAGAGCGGCGAGGCGGTGGAGCTCAGGCAGGGGGATCTCGTCACGGCGCTGCGGGCGAGTTTGGCGGCGCCCGGTGTGTTCGAGCCTGTTGAGCTCGAGGGTAAGTTGCTGGTCGATGGCGGACTCGCCAACAACTTGCCGGTGGATGTGGCCCGCGCCATGGGTGTCGACATCCTGATTGTGGTGGATGTGGGATTTCCTCTGCGCAAGCGAGAGTCACTCGACTCGGTGGCGACCATCTCCAACCAGATGCTGTCGATCCTAATTCGACGCGGCAGCGATGCGCAGCGCCGCACGCTCTCCTCCCGCGACATCCTGCTTGCGCCGGAGCTCGGCGAGGCCTCGAGTTTTGATTTCGATGTGTTTGCGCGGGCGGCCGTCGCTGGCGAAACCGCGGCGAGCGCGGCGCTCGAGCGTTTGCGGCCGCTAGCGCTCGACTCCGGCGACTATGCGGCCTATGTCGCGAGGCGCAAGGCGCGTCCGTCGACGCCTGCGGTGATCGAAGAGGTGAAGGTCGCGGCGGATTCGCAGCGATATTCGCGTCTGATCAAGGCCGCATTCGAGTTGGACCCCGGGGCGTTAGGTGGCACCTCGGTGCGCGATCAGGCGGCGGCATTCGATGCCGCGCTGACCACCCTGTACGGTCGCGGTAACTTCGAACGAGTCGACTATCGTGTTCAATCGCCCATCGCCTCGGCCATCGAAGTGTCGGCCAAGCGCAATTCCTGGGGACCGAATTACGTTCGATTCGGACTCAGCCTCGAGGACGACTTCAGCGGTAACTCCAACTACAACGCCGCAGCCCGCGTCGTACTCGCGGATATCGGTTCGCTCGCGGCCGAGTGGGTCTGGGATTTCCAGATCGGCTCGGCGCCGAAGGTCGCCACGCAGGTGTATCTGCCGTTCGGTGATACGGCGCGGTGGTTTGTGATGCCCGAAGCCCGATTCGATGCGCGCAACGTACCCGTCCTTGCCGATGATCGACGCATCGCCGAGTACCGCTTGCGCACCACCGAATACGGCATCGATCTCGGTCGCGAAATCGGTAATGTGGCCGAGGTCCGAGCCGGCGTGCGCCGCGTCACGGGCCGTACCCGCTTGCGGCTCGGCAATCCCGTGCCAGGGACCGAAACGGATTTTGACGTGCGTGAGTGGTTTGGTCGTTTTTCGTACGACGCACTCGATAACCGTAACTTCCCGCGGCGTGGCCAGTACTTGCTCGCCGAGTGGCGCGGTGAGCGCACGGATCTGGGC
>JBJTBK010000143.1:0-5933 GCA_046091245.1 Nevskiaceae bacterium
GCATATCGCCCCCTTAGCGCTCTGTGGGCTGCCAGACTCGGAGCACCGCACCCCCTGTGGGGCCCCGCTGACAGCCTGACGTTCCTTGCCTGGCGCCTTCACCCCCGACAATAGGGGAAACCGTGTTGCCCGTCCACCAGCCGGGTCAAAGTCCCCACTTACCCCGAACATAGGGCACCACGCTAGAGAGGGCCTCCGGCAAGCTCGCGGGGTCAGTACCCCCCGCTTGGGCGAAATCCGCCCGTCCGCCGCCGCGTCCGCCGACTTGGGCGGCCACATGCCCAACGAGCTCACCCGCCTTCAGGCGTGTGGTCTCCGCGGCTGTTACCCCCGCCACCAGCGTGACCTTGCCGTCCGCCGAGGTCGAGGCCAGCACGATGATGGCGGCCTTCAGACGGTCCTTGAGTCCATCCACGGCGGTACGCAGGGCTCCCGCATCAGCGCCCTCAACCACGGTCGCCAAGACCTTCACGCCGCCGACATCGACCGCCCCGGCGGCCAGGTCAGTGCCCTGCCCGGAAGCGAGCTTGTCACGGAGCCCCCGGTTGTCCTTCTCGAGTTGGCGAATTCGCTCGAGCGCATCGCGCACCTTAGTCGCCAGATCCTCACGCGTCCCACGCAGCAGCCCCGCGAGTTCGCGCATCACAGCGTCGCCGGATTCGATTTCGGCAATCGCGCCCGCGCCAGTGACCGCCTCGATGCGACGCACGCCGCTCGCGACACCCCCTTCGCTCAGGATCTTGAACACGCCGATATCACCAGCGCGCCCCACGTGTGTGCCTCCGCACAACTCCATAGAAAACTCGCCGATGCGCAGCGCGCGCACCGTGGAACCGTACTTCTCGCCAAAAAGCGCCGTGGCGCCGGCGGCGACCGCCTCGTCATAGCTCATCTCGCGGGTCTCGGCCGCCGCATTGCGCCGAATCTGCTCGTTGACCCGCCGCTCGATGCGCTGCAGCTCCTCGGCCGTCACCGGCTGGAAGTGCGAGAAATCGAACCGCAGCCGATCGGGTGCGACGCGTGAACCCTTCTGCTGGACGTGTCCGCCCAGTACCTCGCGCAGAGCCGCATGCAGCAGATGCGTGGCGGAGTGGATGAGCGCCGTGGCGCCGCGCAAGGTGGAATCCACCTGCGCCGTGACGCTATCGCCGACCCGCAGCCCACTGCCGCCCTCGGCCAGACGGCCGATGTGCGAGTGCGCGCCTGCGGTTCCGCGCTTCTGTGTGTCCTCGACGATGAAGCGTGCGCCCGCAGACCCCTGCAGCTCGCCCGCATCGCCCACCTGACCGCCCGACTCGGCGTAGAACGGCGTGCGCGCGAGAATGACCTCCCCGCGCTCGCCCGGCCGCAACGCTTCGACCGCCTCGCCCTCGCGCAGTAGCGCGATTACCGTCGATTCACCGGCCGTGCCGGAATAGCCGCAAAACTCGGTAGAGAGATCGAGTTGTGTGCCCGCGCGCAGATCCACACCAAAGCGACTGGCCGCGCGGGCGCGTTCACGCTGCGCTTCCATCGCGGCCTCGAAGCCGGCCTGATCGATGCCAAGGCCGCGCTCGCGTGCGACATCGGCGGTGAGATCCGCGGGAAAACCGTAGGTGTCGTACAACTTGAATACGGTGGCACCATCGAGAACGGACGCGACGCCTTGGCCCGCCGACTGTCGCACCCGATCGATCGCTTCGGTCAACAGCACCATGCCGGTGCTCAGCGTTTCGGCAAAGCGCTCCTCCTCCTGCAACAACACCCGCGCGGCGTGATCGCCGCCCTGCTGCAATTCCGGGTAGGCCTCGCCCATCTGCTCACGCAGCGCCGCCACCAGAGTGTGGAAGAACGGCCCGTTGATGCCGAGCTTGTGTCCGTGACGGATGGCGCGCCGGATGATGCGCCGCAGCACGTAGCCACGGCCCTCGTTCGACGGCAACACCCCGTCAATGATGAGGAACGTGCAAGCGCGGATGTGATCGGCGATGACCCGCAGCGACGGGTTCGACAAGTCGTCCGTGCCCGCGAGGCGCGCCGCAGCGGCGACGATGCCTCGGAACAGATCGATATCGTAGTTGTTGGTCACGCCCTGCATGACCGCAGAAATACGCTCAAGCCCCGCTCCCGTATCGACCGAAGGCTTCGGCAGCGGCGTCAGCGTGCCATCGGGTGAACGCTCGAACTGCATGAACACGAGGTTCCAGATTTCGACGTAGCGATCCCCGTCTTCGTCCGGTGAGCCCGGCGGACCGCCGGCGATATGCTCGCCGTGATCGTAGAAGATCTCCGTGCAAGGGCCGCAAGGACCCGTATCTCCCATCGCCCAGAAGTTGGATTTCTCGCCCATGCGTGAGAAGCGCTGCGGCGATACGCCGATTTCTTTGATCCAGATATCGGCAGCCTCATGGTCGTCTTTGTAGACCGTGACCCAGAGGCGAGCCGGATCGAGTTTCAAAGTGCCGGTGACAAAATCCCAGGCGAAACGAATCGCATCGCGCTTGAAGTAATCACCGAAAGAGAAATTGCCGAGCATCTCGAAGAACGTGTGGTGCCTGGCCGTGTAGCCCACGTTCTCGAGGTCGTTGTGCTTGCCGCCGGCGCGAACGCAGCGCTGCGAGGTCACGGCGCGCGCGTAGTCGCGCTTATCCTTGCCAAGGAACACGTCCTTGAACTGCACCATGCCGGCGTTCGTGAACAGCAGCGTCGGGTCGTTGCCCGGCACGAGCGAGCTCGAAGCGATACGCGCATGGCCGCGCTCGGCGAAGAAGTCGAGGAAGGCACGCCGCACGTCGGCGGCACTCAGGTAGGGCGGCTTGCCCGGATTAGTCGAGGAAGTCATCTGCGGGATTATCTGCCGAGTCGGGATCCTGGCCCATTGCCAGCCGGATATGATCCGATGAAAACCCCCGATACTGCAAAAATCTCGCTTGCTTGCCCTTTTCGGCCCAGCTGCCCGGCGCCTTACTGCCGAACCGCCGGCGGCGAACCTCTCGACACAGGGCGGCAAAGTCCGGCCCTCCGGCCAGTGCGGGCGTGATATCCGCCTCGCCGAACCCGCGAGTCATCAGCTCCTGCCGAATGCGCGCGGGGCCTTGGCCGCGCGCAGCGTGCGCCCGGACGAAGTTCTCGAGGAATCGGCCATCGTCCAGAAGTCGTTCGAGTCGCAGCGCCTCAATGGCCGCCTCGATCGCCGAGCTTTCGTAGCCCTTGGCCAGCAACTTGCTGCGTAACTCAGCCGATGAAAAGTCTCGACGGCCGAGCAGCAGTAAGGCTGCCCGGCGCGCCGATTCGGGTTGGTCTTTATGGTCGGGCGAGGCGGTCAATCAGCAGACTTGTCAGCGGCCTCGCCGCGCGCAGGCTTCTCAGGCAGCAACTTGGCCCGCACCTGAGTCTCGATGTCCCTAGCGACGGCCGGGTTCTTCTTCAAGAACTCGCGCACGTTCTCCTTACCCTGACCAATGCGCTCACCCTTGTAGGAGTACCAGGCGCCGGCCTTCTCGATGATGTTGTGAGTGGCGCCGAGTTCAATGATCTCGCCCTCGCGGGAGATGCCCTCGCCGTACATGATTTCGAATTCGGCCTCACGGAACGGGGGGGAGACCTTGTTCTTGACCACCTTGACTCGGGTCTGGTTGCCCACGACCTCTTCGCCATTCTTGATGGCGCCGATGCGCCGGATGTCGAGGCGGACCGAGGAGTAGAACTTAAGGGCGTTACCGCCCGTGTTGGTTTCAGGGTTGCCGAACATCACGCCGATGTTGAGGCGGATCTGGTTGATGAAGATGACAATGGTGTTCGAGCGCTTGATGTTGCCGGTGAGCTTGCGCAGTGCCTGCGACATCAGGCGGGCGTGCAGACCGACCTGCAATTCGCCCATCTCGCCCTCGATTTCGGCCTTGGGAGTGAGCGCCGCCACCGAGTCGACGACAACGACATCCACGGCTCCGGAGCGGACCAGCATGTCGGTGATCTCGAGGGCTTGCTCACCGGTATCCGGCTGCGAGACCAGCAGGTCGTTGACGTTGACGCCGAGTTTCTCGGCATAGGCGGGGTCGAGGGCGTGCTCGGCATCGACGAACGCGGCTGTGCCGCCGTTGCGCTGGATCTCGGCGATGACCTCGAGCGTCAGGGTGGTTTTACCGGAGGACTCCGGACCGTAGATCTCGACCACGCGACCGCGCGGCAGACCGCCGATGCCGAGGGCAATGTCGAGGCCGAGCGAACCCGTGGATACGGCTTCCACATCGTAGGCCGCGGTGGCATCGCCAAGGCGCATGACCGAGCCTTTGCCGAATTGCTTTTCGATTTGACCGAGGGCGGCGCTGAGAGCTTTTTTGCGATTGTCGTCCATGAGATCCCCGAGTGGAGTAAGAGGCGAATGGGAGGGCGTTGAATGGCGCAAATTATCCCACACGCATTGCGCTCGGGAATGCTTGAAAACAAGCGAAAAGCAGATATTTCGTTAGGCGTTCACGCGGTATACAGGGAGCCGCGACGAGCCGTACTGTATAAACCGCGCAAAGCGTACTCGACGGCCCGTCCGCGCACCTGATCGCGATCGCCGCGGAAGCGCTTGCACAGGGTTTCGACGTAGACGCCGCGGCCCATGCGCTGTGCAAAACCGAACCACACAGTGCCAAGCGGCTTGCCCGGCACCGCCCCATTGGGGCCGGCGATACCGCTTATGGCGACCGCGAATGAAGCGCCACTGCGGCGTAGTGCCGCCTCGGCCAACTCATAAACCGTATCGGAACTGACCGTCCCGGCCTCGCGCAACGTCCGCCGCCGAACGCCGAGGTCGCGATGCTTGGACTCGTTCGAATAACAGACCCAGCCGGCTTGGAACCAGTGCGAGCTGCCGGGCAGGTCGGTGAGGCACTTGGCGAGCCACCCGCCGGTGCAGGACTCGGCCGTGGCGACCGTCTGGCCGGTGGCCAGCAGGTGTTCGGTTAAACGACGAAGCGCACTCTCCATGACACGGGCGAGTATCGCATAGACGATAATCCGCCTATGTCTGGCGAACACACCCCGGTCATGCAGCAGTATCTGCGCCTGAAGGCGCAGCACCCCGATGTGCTGCTGTTCTATCGCATGGGGGACTTCTACGAACTCTTCTACGACGATGCCCGACGCGCCGCTCAACTGCTCGACATCACCCTGACCGCTCGCGGTCAATCGGCCGGAGCCCCGATCCCGATGGCCGGCGTACCGTTTCACGCCGTCGACAATTACCTCGGCAGGCTCGTACGCAAAGGCGAGTCGGTCGCCCTATGCGAGCAAATCGGCGACCCCGGCAAAACCAAGGGCCCGATGGAGCGCGCGGTGGTCCGCATCGTCACGCCGGGCACCGTGACCGACGCCGCCTTGCTGGATGATCGCCGCGAGACGCTGCTTGCAGCCGTCACGCTAAGTGGCGCCGCCGAGGAGTCGCCGGCGTTTGGCCTCGCATGGCTCGACCTCGCCGCGGGACGCTTTTCCTTGCTGCAAGGTGCCGGCAGCGAGGCACTGGCGGCGGAACTCGCACGCTTGCAGCCCGCCGAGTTGCTGTGGAGCGACGCAGCGGCAACAGCGCTTGAGGCGCGGCTTACCGCGGCTGCCCCGGATGCGAGCCTGCGCGGCAGACCTGCCTGGCATTTCGAAGCCGACTCGGCGACGCGCGCCCTCTGTGCGCAATTCGGCACGCAGGATTTGCAGGGCTACGGCGCGGCGGACTTGCCACTCGCTGTCGGTGCTGCCGGAGCACTGCTGCAATACGTTCGCGACACGCAGCGCACCGCGCTGCCTCACTTGCGCGCGCTGCACGTGGAGTCGCGCGAAGCGGCGCTGCAGATCGATGCCGTCACCCGCCGTCACCTCGAACTCGACCGCAGCGCCAACGATCGCGATGAAGCGACCTTGCTCGCCCTGCTCGACACCACCGTCACGGCGATGGGCGCTCGTGCTCTGCGGCG
>JBJTBK010000144.1:0-2298 GCA_046091245.1 Nevskiaceae bacterium
ACAACGACATGTCGATCTCGGAGAACGTGGGCGCGCTATCGAATTATTTCGCGCGCATCCTCTCGAGTCGCAAGTACGCGGCGCTGCGCGAGACGGGCAAGAAGGTGCTGCGGCGCATGCCCACCGCTTGGGAGCTCGCACGACGCTCAGAAGCGTATTTCAAGGGCATGATCCTGCCGGGCACGCTGTTCGAGGAGCTCGGGTTCAATTACATCGGCCCGATCGACGGGCATGACGTTGCCGCACTCGTGCGCACGCTGCGCAACCAGCGTCTGCTCAAAGGTCCGCAGTTTCTGCACGTGGTCACGCGCAAGGGCAAGGGCTACGCCCCGGCCGAAGCGGATCCGATCAAGTGGCACGGCCCCGGCGCCTTCGATCCGGCGAGCGGTACCATCTTAAAAGAACACTCCACGGGCCCGGTGTTCTCGCAGGCGTTTGGCCAGTGGCTCTGCGACATGGCCGAGCGCGATCCACGCATCATCGGCATCACGCCTGCGATGCGGGAAGGCTCGGGCCTCGTCGAGTTCTCGCGCCGCTTCCCGGATCGCTATTTCGATGTGGCGATCGCCGAGCAGCACGCGGTGACCTTCGCCGCCGGCCTCGCCTGCGAAGGCTTGAAACCGGTGGTGGCGATCTACTCCACGTTCCTGCAACGCGGCTACGATCAACTGATCCACGATGTGGCGTTGCAGAATCTGCCCGTGGTGTTTGCGCTCGATCGCGCGGGCCTCGTCGGTAGCGACGGCGCCACGCATCAAGGCGCCTACGACATCTCGTACCTGCGCTGCATTCCGCACATGGTGCTGATGGCGCCGGCTAACGAAAACGAATGCCGGCAGATGCTCTACACGGCCACCACGCTGCCAGGCCCCTCTGCGGTGCGCTATCCGCGCGGCACGGGCGACGGTACGGCGCTGGTGGACGAGATGACCACGCTACCGATCGGTCGTGGCGAAATCCGTCGTGAGGGTCGAAGCGGCCTGGCGCTGCTGGTGTTCGGCACGCTGCTGCCCGCGGCACAGACGATCGCCGAGCGGCTCGATGCGACGCTCGTCAACATGCGCTTCATCAAACCGCTCGATCGCGAACTCGTGCTGCAGGTCGCGGCGAAGCATCGCGCGATCGTGACGATCGAAGAAAACGCCCTACCGGGCGGCGCCGGTGCGGCCGTGGCCGAAACGCTGGCGGACGCCGGTGTGCTGATACCGCTGCATCTGATCGGCATTCCCGATCGCTACATCGAGCATGGCAGTCGCGAGGACTGCCTTGCCGCGGCGGGCCTCGATGCCACGGGGCTTGCCGCGCAGATCGAACCCTGGTGGCGCGGCTTGCAAGAGCCCGTGCGCCGCTCCGCCGGCGCCTGAGCGCGCCGCTGCTCTGTTACAAGGACGTCATCATGACTGTTGCCGATCGCCCCGCTACCCCTGTCGTCACCACCGTTGAAGACGTGCAGTCGCGCGCCGACACGCGGCGCATCCCGATCAACAAGGTCGGCATCAAGGACATCACGCATCCGGTGAAGCTGCGGGATCGCTCGAGCGGCGAGCAGCACACGGTGGCGAACTTCAACATGTACGTGAATCTGCCGCATGATTTCAAAGGCACGCACATGTCGCGCTTCGTCGAGATCCTGCATGGTGAGCGCGAGATCTCGGTAGAAAACTTCCCGCGCATGTTGGCCGAGATGACTCAACGCCTCGAGGCCGAGGCGGGGCACATCGAGATGAGCTTTCCGTTCTTCGTCATGAAGAAGGCGCCGGTCTCGGGGGTCGAGAGCCTGATGGATTATCGTGCGACGCTGATCGGCGAGCAGCGCGGTGAACGCGCGGAACTGTGGGTCCGGGCGCTCGTGCCGGTGACGAGCCTTTGCCCCTGCAGCAAGCGCATCTCGGAGCGCGGCGCGCACAATCAGCGCTCGCACGTGACGATCACGGCAAAATTGCGCGAGCACCTGTGGATCGAGGATCTGATCGATATCGCCGAGCAAGAGGCCTCCTGCGAAGTGTTCGGCATCCTGAAGAGGACCGACGAGAAGTACGTCACCGAGCGCGCCTACGACAACCCGAAGTTCGTCGAGGATCTGGTGCGCGATATCGCCGTGCGTTTGAATCAAGAGCCGCGCATTGCGGCGTACACGGTGGAAGCGGAGAACTTCGAGTCCATCCACAACCACTCCGCCTACGCGCTCATCGAGCGCGACAAAGACGCGATCGATCAGCCGAAGTGATCGAAGCCGCCAGGCGTTGTCGGCTGCGCCACACCCTGCTCCAGTAGCCAGAGCCCTGCGCCGCTCGCCAA